>JAIPGP010000099.1 GCA_021735645.1 Candidatus Cloacimonadota bacterium | reverse complement strand
AATAGCACCAAGTTTCTGGCACAGAATAAGATAGAAAATGATAATAAATATAAAAAATATTCACTGATCATTTTCTAACTTCTCTGTACTCAGAACCTTAGCACTCTATGCAAAAGCCTACTGCATAAAATGGGTTAAAAAATATCTTGCTTAATAAAATTGATTTTCACAATTTGAAAACTGAAATAGGGAGTGATTTGTAGAAGAGCAGCATTACTTGAACTTAGAATGAATTAGGGGAAAATAATGAATGAAAAAGAGCTTGAAAAGACTAATAATTTATTGGATTACTTACTAGAGCTGACAAAATTACGGTCAAGGGTTATTGGTGATATCAGACAATATCCAGAGCACATTTGGTTAAACGATTTCAGCGGAATCAAGGGTTGTAAGTCAATTTTAGAATTACAGGATGAGCAGACAGCACAAGAGGAATGGTTTGAAGTAAAGAAATACGGTCAACCGGAACTAAGACCGCTCCCGGAATCATGTATTCCCTGGATCGATGAAGAGGACTTAACAGATATCGAAAATGTACCGGAATTAAAAGAAGAGATAGATTTTGAAGATCAAATAAATGTTTTCTTAGATTTAAAGAAGGATGAAGAAGCAGAGCCCAGTTTATTAATTGATTATCCTGGCGTAAAGAAAGACTGGGAAGAATACTTAAGAAATAAGTGGATACCCTGGGCCGAGAGTCAGCGAGAATGGTTAAAGAATAATCAATTATACAAGAAACTATTCATGATCTATCAGGAGCAGAAGAAATCTGAAGAAGAATATGAATTAGTGATAGGATTTGGGTTATTGAACTGGCAGTCAGCTACAGGTCGCAAAATCAGGCGGCATTTAATAACATTTAAAGCAAATTTGGAATTTATATCAGAGGAGGGTAAATTCATAATCAAGGAATCCCCTGAAGGACTTGATCTCAGAGCTGAAACAGAAATGATAGCTAATGATTATCAGGGTAGATTAGATTTGAAAGAAATCGATGATGAATTATCTAATCTGGATGATCTCTTTGATCTGGCAAAGCTATCCAGAATAATTAAAAAGGAAATAAATGAATTGAGTCCTGACAGTGAATTCAGTGATAGTTTAACACCGGAAGAAGAGGGATTCAAACAAAATATATATGTTGAATTATCCCCGGCATTAATCCTGCGGAAACGGTCAGTAAGGGGATTAATCGAGTCAATAATAGAAATTAAGAAGCAGCTTCAGGAAGGAGAAGTTTCAATAACGACCGGATTCCGGAAGATAATTGATTGTTATAACAAAGAAGACTATGCTGTTGATGAGAACGATAGTGGTGGAGAAAAGCCGGAAGAAGATGAGCAGATATATTTTCCCAAGTTTTCTAATGATGAACAGAGATTGATACTGGATCGACTGCGGAAGTCAGATGGAGTATTGGTACAGGGCCCTCCGGGAACCGGGAAATCGCACACAATAGCGAACTTGATAAGTCATTATCTGGCATTAGGTAAGCGGATATTAGTAACGGCAAAAACTCCTCGGGCTTTGAAAGTATTAATAGGTTTAATACCAGAGGAATTAAGGCATTTATGTATTTCGATACTTGGCAGTGGTTCAGAAGAGCAGGAGAAGTTAAGAGACAGCGTAGATAAAATATTGGAGACAAACAACAATTGGTCGGACATTGATAATGGTACAAAGATAGAGTTATTAAGAGATAAATATGAGGAGCTGTGTGCGGAATTAGCGGATAAAAATAACAGATTGATGGAAATACGCGAGTTAGAGACAGCGAAGAAGCACATAATAAATGGTCAATATTCCGGAAGTTTAACACAAATAGCGATAGAAATCAGGCATGATATTGATGAGCGGGAGTGGTTTACAGATGAAGTGAAATATGGTAATGATTATCCATTTGCCGAATATGATATGCTGGCAATATTGCATGAAATACGTAGATTTGATGAAGAGAAGAAGGGTGAGTTAAATCAGGAATGGATAAATCCGGAAGAGACAGTTGAAGAATTTAGTGATCTGGTTAAAGAAGAAATGGAAATAGCGGAAAAACTAAAGGAGGAAGCCGAAGCTAAGGATGAAGAAATCTGCGAGAGATTAACAGGCATCACATTGGAGAATGTAGAGATTATCAAAGAAAGTGTAAACGAATTACAGCAAAATATCAATAGTCCATATTTAAAAAGTGAAGATTGGATAAGGAGAGCGATACGTGACGTTCAGATAAAAAATCCGCAATACTGGAGTCATATCGCGTGGCGGAGTGAAATAATACTGGAAGAGGTGAATGAGAGTCTCTATGACATACTTCATTTGAAAGTAGAATTAAATGACAAGTCAATAGTCTATGTATTAGAAGATGCCAAGGAGTTATCGTCATATTTTGATGGAGGAGGAAGAAAAGGGTTTTTCATTTTCAGAAATAAGATTGTCAGGAAAAATAAATATATCCTTGATTCAATATATATTAATGGTCATAACTGTGATGACAGCAAAAAGCTTCATCAGTTAATATCCTGGTTGCAGGTGAAGAAATCATTTGCAGATTTAAAGAATTTATGGGGTGACAATATCAGCATAGATGGTGAAGATTTAGAATTACAGTTTTTGTCTTATCAGGAAAGTACTAAGAAGTTGAATAAAGCGTTATCATTGCAGCAATACATGCAGAATATTGATGCAATAGCCCGGGAAAATGGAGTTGATTTATCTAATTATTACATAGACACGGAGAGCCTTTCTCTATTTCATAACAGTATCGAATATCAGATCACGAAGCTGGAATTAGAGCGGATCAAGGATAAGTTTACCGCCATGAGAAGTCAGGTAGCAAGTTATTCACATAACGGTAAACATCACAAGGTTTGCGATGATATTGTAATGAGTATAGACAGGCGGGATTCCTTTGAATATGGTAAAGCAAAATCGATAGTTGAAGAATTGACATTAGAACGAGAGAGATTAGATGAGCTAATAGAGAAAATAATGTTCATAAAACTGAGTATACCATTATTATTGGATTCGATAGAGGCAGACAGGGATAATGGAGTGTGGGATAGCCGCTTAGCTGATCTAGAGAAGACCTGGCAGTGTTATCAAGCCAGAGATTGGCTTAAAGATTATATCAGTAGAGACAATTTATATGCAGTGATTTCAAGAATAAAACAAATTGAAGAAGAAAAAAATAAGGTTTTATCAGAACTGATAGCTTTAATGGCTTGGCAACATTGCATAATAAACTTAAAGAATAATGAGAATATTGCTAAGAATATGGTAGCCTGGCAGCAGATAATCAAGAAGATAGGCAAAGGTACAGGAAAATATGCCGTTAAACAAAGGCGGATTGCCCGCAGTTATTTACAAAACTGCAAGGATGGTGTTCCAGCCTGGGTAATGCCCTTGCACAGGGTCTGGGATACCATAAAGCCAGAACCCGGCATGTTTGATGTAATAATAATAGATGAGGCATCTCAATGTGGTTTTGAATCTTATCCTTTGTTTTATATAGCCAAAAAGATAGTAATAGTAGGAGATGATCAGCAGATAAGTCCGGAAGCAGTAGGGATCAGCCCTGTTCAAGTAGAGCCTTTGCAAAATCAATATCTAAGTGATTTTGAATTTATTGATTCTTTTGATATAGATAAGAGTTTGTTTGATCTGGGAGCACTCCAGTTTTTTGGAGACCGGGTAATATTACGAGAGCATTTCAGATGTATGCCGGAGATCATCAAATTCAGCAATGATACTTGTTATAACAGCACACCATTGGTACCATTGCGTCAATATACAAGCGAACGTCTTGATCCTTTAAAGCATACATTAGTAAGAGATGGTTTCGTGGAAGGCAGTAAAAGCAATTTAATCAATCGGGCAGAAGCAGTGGAGCTGGTAAAAACGGTAGTGATGATGTGTAATGATGAAAGATATGATGACAAAACAATTGGCATAATTTCATTATTAGGACATTCTCAATCGAGATATATTGAGAAACTGCTGATAGAAGAAGTTGAAATAGAGACTATTCAGGCTCGTAATATACTTTGTGGAGAACCTTATAGTTTTCAGGGAGATCAACGTGATGTAATATTATTATCGCTGGTTTCTGCCACTAATGCCCGGATTGGTGTATTATCTAAGGAATCGGATAAAAGGCGTTTCAATGTAGCGGCAAGTAGAGCGAAAGATCAGATGTGGTTATTCCATTCTGTGGAATTATATGATTTGAGTCAGAGTTGTTTTCGATATAAGCTATTGCAATATTTTCTTAATCCCGGAGAGGTTAAATTTTCAGGAATAGGGCTTGAAGAGCTCAAGCGGATAAGAATAACGTCAGACAGGGCAACTAATCGACCTCCGGGTCGTTTTGACAGCTGGTTTGAAGTAGATGTGGCATATGAGATTGTTGCCAGAGGATATACGGTGATACCACAGTATGAAGTTGCAGGAAAACGAATAGATCTGGTGATACAGTCAGGGGCATCACAATTAGCAGTGGAGTGCGATGGAGACGCATTTCATGGTATAGAAAATTATGCCAGAGACCATGCCCGGCAGAGAATGCTGGAACGGTGTGGCTGGGAATTTTATCGGATAAGGGGTTCAGAATTTTACATAGATAGAGAAGAAGCATTGAGAAAGCTATGGGAAATTCTTTCAGATCGGGGTATCTATCCTGTTACAGAGGAGTCAGCTACTGAAGGAGATGGTGAAGAATTACAACAGGAAGACAGTCAATCCGAAGATAGTAACCTGCCAGAAGACATAGTAGAAGTGGGAGATAATGTTACTTATTCATTAATTGATGATGATAAGCTCTTTTGTTCACAGATAACCCTTAATGCAAGCGATAAAGATTTAGGATTGATAAACATTGATACACCTTTAGGGAAAGGATTACTTCATAAAAAAACAGGTCAGGAAGTAGAAATAATATTGCCGAAGGGAAAGAAAATATTTGTCATTAAAGAGATTGAAAAGGCATCCGCTGGTGAAAGTGAGGGAGATGGTGTAATTGAAGATGTAAATTGAATGTAATATAGAACACGGATTGGACGGATTAGGCGGATTTACACGGATAATGTAAAAGAAGTTGTTAGTGGTTGGTGGGGTTCTGGAGTGTGGACAGTAGACGTAGTGGACTAATTGGACGCAGTGGACGTAGTGGACATAAAGGTGGCACCTGGGCTATAATTGGTAGTCATCATTGAGAAGAGTAAATCGAAAATGAGAAAATGGGAAAATGTGAGAACGAAATACAATCAGTGAGTTGTGAATTGTAAGTAGTTAGTAGGGAATTGTACTTTTTAAAAGTTAAATATAGGGGTAATCTGCAAAAAAACGCCAAAAATGTAAGTTTTTGTTGTAATTAATATTATTGCAGGGAGTTATGACCTTACATTTTCCTTACATTTCCTTACATTTCGAAAGCAGGAAAACAGGAAAGCACGAAAACACGACAACACGAAAACACGACAACACGAAAACACGAAAACACGACAACACGACAACACGAAAACACGACAACACGACAGC
Source organism: Candidatus Cloacimonadota bacterium (assembly GCA_021735645.1). Classification (GTDB taxonomy): domain Bacteria; phylum Cloacimonadota; class Cloacimonadia; order Cloacimonadales; family TCS61; genus Stygibacter. The sequence continues at coordinate 8,641 of JAIPGP010000099.1, read as the reverse complement.
AGGAAAGCACGAAAGCATGAAAGCACGAAAGCATGAAAGCAGGAAAACACGACAGCACGACAGCACGAAAGCAGGAAAACACGACAGCACGACAGCATGAAAGCAGGAAAGCACGAAAGCACGAAAGCATGAAAACACGACAGCACGACAGCATGAAAGCAGGAAAGCACGAAAGCACGAAAGCATGAAAACACGACAGCACGACAACACGAAAGCACGACAGCACGACCGCAGGAAGATACGAAAGGGTTGAGACGGGGCTCTATTTATGAATATTATTTTATACAAGTTCTTAGGGAGCTTACATCCATTTCTTTTTCTTGAAATAATAGACCATACCTCCTGTGATGATAATAACTATCAGCCACCAGATGGGGTATGCCCATTTCCAGCTAAGTTCGGGCATATAGTGGAAATTCATGCCATATACTCCGGCAACAAAGGTGAGTGGGATAAAGATGGCAGCAAAGATGGTGAGCACTTTCATTACCTGGTTCATACGGTTACTGAGGCTGGAGAGATAGATGTCCAGCATACCGGAAATTATTTCACGGTAGGTTTCTATGGTGTCCATTACCTGAATAGTATTATCATAAAGGTCTCGCAGATAGGTTTGCAGTTCAGGAGTGATATTGGGGAAATCTTCACTATTGAGGTTACTGATCACAGAGCGCAAGTGCCAGACAGATTTACGGAGGAAAAGTACGTCGCGTTTGATGTGATGAATGTCTGAGAGAATATCATCAGTGGGATTTTTAATGAGAGCTTCTTCCATTTCTTCGATCTTATCTCCCAGATTGCTGATCAGGAGGAAATAGCTGTCAATAATAGCATCAACCAGGGAATAGAGGAGGTAATCAATTTTCATTTTGCGGATACGGCTGTGCGGGTTACGGATACGCTGGCGCACATGCTCAAAAACATCGCCCTGGCGTTCCTGAAAAGAAAGGATATAATTTTCGCCCAGGATAAAGCTGACCTGTTCAAAATCAATGCGATTTTCGGTATCGTTCCAGGTGATCATTTTCAGGATAAGCAGCAGATGATCGTCATAAGCTTCCAGTTTAGGCCGTTGCCCTGTATCCAGAATATCTTCCATCAGCAAAGGGTGCAGGTTAAGTTCAGCAACGATTTCAGAGAACAATTCCAGGTCATGCAAGCCATCAATATTTATCCAGGAGGCAGTTTCTAAGTGGAAGAACGGGAAAACCTGCCGGATAGAATCAAATTTCTGTTCCTTGAGATCTGCCAAATTATAATCTATCACTGAAATCCTGGTTTCTTCAGCTTTCTTCGTGCCAATATGCACCAGTGAACCGGGAGCTAAGCCAATCCTGTTCTTCATCTTCTGTAATTGTCTGCTCATAATATTACCTCTTTCGCCTATTTAAATAATCAGTCAAATTTTATTACGGTGAATTGAATAAATGTGTCAAGATAAACGAGTGCCAGAAGAGTGAATAATGTAAATATCATGTTCAATCTGGTAAACAGTGGGAAGGTTTAGCAACCATTCTGCAAGGTTCAGGCAATTTTAACTTCAGTTTATTCACCTAGAAATTTCAGGACCAGATGATTAAACATCTCAGGTTTCTCCGCACTTATCAAATGCCCGGTTTCCAGCACCCGGGTTTGAAAATTGGGCAGTTTTTCGACACGTTTGAGAGCTTTTTGGGGATTGCCTGTTAAACCGTCATTATTGCCCAGTAAAAGCAGGACAGGCATTTTCAGGCTTTGCAACTGCTCATCACTGAATGATTTAGGGCGTGCCTGCCGGGATATTACGCCAGTTAGAATAGTACGAAACCATTCACTTACTTCTGCCAGAACATGGGGATTATCACCAAATGCCCAACGGGTAGCATTTTCCTGAATTGCTTTCAGGGGAAACATTGTCGTGAAAATTATTCGCATCACAGAACGGAAAGTTCCAGTATAGCCCATGGGACCGCAAAGCACGATTTTATCAACGCGTTCCTGGGCATACAGGGCTATATTAGTAGCGATATAACCACCTTGCGAAGCTCCTATAAATGAGGCTTTCTCCACTCCCAGACTATCCATAATTTCTTTGTATAAAACTGCCAGTTTCTCGCCGGTATTGGGATACACCTCCATCTTTGACAGTTTGCTCCTGCCGGCATCGCCTATGGTATCAATAGCATAGGTTCGATAATGCTGGTTCAGTTCTTCCACGTTGTACACCCATGGCCAGCTTGACATGGAAGAAGCATGCAGCAGGATGAGGGGTGGCAAATCTTCCTTCCCGCTGGCAATAACGTGTACTATCCCGTATTGAGTTTTTATAAAGCGGGTTTGAAAGTCCAATCCCCATAAAGCCAGATGACTATTATAGATATTATTCAGTTTTTCTTCTATCTGGTCATTTTCATAAATGGAATATTTATTACCCATTGTATTGAAAATAAAAAACATAAAGAAGAAAAGGCAAACAGGAACAATCACTATTTGCAGCCAGACCGGCAGTTTTATCCCGGAATATTCCCAAAACCAATTGCGCAAGACTGGTATCAGGACTATTGCCATGATCATAGCCAGACCAGATGACACATAATGCCCTGCCAGCAGGCTCAAAACCATGAAAACCAGGCATACTAATCCCAGAATCCAGGTGATCACCGTTATAATAATACTCATTTATATCTCCATTACACTATTTAAAAAGCACTGAATAACTGCTTTGCTCTCAGTTCCAGATTACGAAATTCATCCAGCGTGAGAAGTTCCTTCCTACGCATTTCTATGGTCCAGGTCTCAGGTGTGGCACTGCCTCCTAAAGCTGCCAGATTACTAAAGCCTTTTTGAAGTAACTCTGCTTCCTGTTCGTATATTTCGCTCAGTTCTGCAAGTAAGTCCTGGTCAACATCAAATTTCTCCTTATTTTTCTTCAGATAGTCTGCAGTTAATGCCCTTGCTCCTGCCAGTGAATAATATATATAGGAATTTGCCAAACTCATTTCAGCAAATTTTTCGGGACTGGCATTCATCAGCACTTTTTCATCATTAAGATGCGTTATCCAGGTATCAATGGCATGGATCCCATTAGTATAGTTATTGTAATTTTCTGTCTCATACAGAACTTTGGCAAGTTTTAAAGCTTCCGGATAGAGTGGGTCAAGGTCCACTTCTTTTTTGCCATGAATGATCACGATAGCAAAAGGTATGTTCTGCGCTATCTCATATCCATCTGCTTGATCGAAATAGGTTCTGCAAAGCAATTCTTTACCATCTTTCTGATAACCCGTGATCACTCCCCATTCCGGTACCTGGATCAAGTCTATTGCCAGCACAGGCCAGCCATTATCGATAGATGCTTTGATCACACTGATCATCTCAGTTTTATTCATATAATTTACCAGACTGTCTTCAGTACATTCTTCATCACCTTTAAGATGAATTGTCTCATAATTATAACCAAGCTTTTTAAGAATTTCTTCTCCTGCATTAAAACCACAGGTGGCATCAGGTGAACTGGGGCACCAGCCTTCAAAAAAGTTTGTACGAAAGCTATAACCGGATAGAAGCATCAAATCTTCATACCCAAGTCCCTGTCCTTTCAGTTTCTCTATTTGCTCCAAAGCTCCCAAAAAGGTATTATCCATTCCCGAGCTCCAGTCGAGTTTACCAATCCCTTTTATCATAACGGCATCTGTATCGATAACACCTTCCCAGGGAATGAGCATGAGGTAAACTCCAATCTTACCTGCGGGTATCTGCAATACGTGGTGTTCAGCGTGATGCAGAACCTCTACTTCCACCAGCTCAGTATCTACTCTTTTCTTAAGCTCGCCTAATTGTTCCACACTTTCCACTATCGTGCCATTATATTTCCAGAGGATATCATTTTTCTGAGCTCCGGCATTTTGCAAAACAGAATTTTCTGTAAAATCGGTAATCAGTAATCCGCCTTTTTCTGGTGATTCCATGTATTTCTCCTTCCTCACGGTACTACATGATACGAGAAGCAGTGATAATCCAAAAATCAGTATAACAAAGTACTTCATCATTCCTCCCAATCTGTTCTGACTATAATCTAAGGTTTTGCTAATTCCCTGTCAATAAATTATTTCCGGCTAAAGAATACTAAGACCTATACGACCTATACGACCTATAAGACCTATATGATCTATAAGACCTGTGGGGATGGGTGAAGGGAAAGGAAGTTGACAGTTTTTGTGGGACAATTAGAAAATAGTATTGCAGGGAACTGGGTAGATATTTGCTAATATAATAAAAGAAACCGGGAGCAGAAATGGAAAAGAAAGAGATCAAGGTGATGGAGAAAATTTTGAGTGCGAATGACCAGATAGCAGATGAACTGCGGGAACAATTAAGTGCGAGCGGAGTCTTAGGCATTAATCTGATGAGTTCACCCGGTAGTGGTAAGACATCATTACTGGAGCGGACAAGTGGTTATATAACTGAGGGAATATTTGCCATTGAGGGTGATATCCAGACAACGCTTGATGCTGAACGCTTGACAAATGCAGGGATAGAGAGTTTTCAAATCAATACGGGACCTTTTGGCGGGGACTGTCATCTGGAAGCCGGCTGGATCAATAATGCTCTGGTGGAGATCGATCTGGCAAAGATAGATTATTTATTTGTAGAAAATATCGGTAATCTGGTATGTCCGGCGGAATTTGATGTGGGTGCTCATTTGAATGGAGTAGTATTAAGCGTGACGGAAGGTGAAGATAAGCCTTTGAAATATCCATTGGCATTTCGTAATTCACAGTTCTGCCTGATCTCGAAAGTAGATTTATTACCATATCTGGATATTAATATGCAGCGAATGATCAATAATGTGCTGAGCATTAATCCTGAGATGGAGATCATGATCATTTCCAGTAAAACGGGTGAAGGCATGGAAGAGTGGGTGGAATTTCTGGAGAAGAACAAGATAGAACACTGATTTGACGGATAGACGCGGATAAACACGGATAATGTAATTCGGGACTGGGGACTTGGGACTGGGGACTGGGGACTGGGGACTGGGGACTGGGGATTTGGGACTCGGGACTCGGGACTTGGGACTCGGGATTTGGGACTCGGGACTCGATAAATGTGAGGGGCAGGATTTTTTCTGCCCTTCTTTTTTTTTATCAATGTAATACTTCAGAACACTTGACCTCCATGTTTTTCAAAGATTAAGTCCAATTCAAATTCAAAATCTTTATTCTGACAAGTGGGAAAAAGTAAATAAGAGATAATATATTGAAATGCCTGGCATTACATTTTGTTATCTTATATGAGGTCTGGTTTTCTGTACTTAAAATTCAAAGAAAAATGGGCAAAAGAATTTTATAATTAGTATGAGCAAAATTATCGAAGATTTAACCGCGAAAGCCGCCAATGCCGCGAAAAAATAACATTAATTATAAAATAAGGTTAAGTCGGTTAAATTATCGATACTGTATAGCTATAGTTAGGATGATATTAAATGAAACTGAAGTTATATATCAATCGGATAAGTGAGATTAATGGATATAACACACAGGGAGGGTATAGTAATTGAAAATTGAAAATGTAAAATTGAAAATTGGCTTGTATGAGAGATTTTGAGAGGGTTTGCCAGGGATTAGTGGGAAAATTAAGAGTGATTTGCCGTTACGGGACTTAATTTAACTGGAATTAGTATGATTGTATAAGAGAAAAGGGGATGAATTTAATAGGACTTCATTAGATTTAGTTGAATTGTAATTTCATCTGCATAATAAACAGCCATTCGACATCATGATTGAAGGAAATAGGAATTGTTATGACTTCGATAAATTTTTGATAACATACACATTTCCCAAGAATATTATGAGTTATGTATAATATTACCGCTCTCTCAAATATTTACTAAGGGGAATAAATATAACAATTACTTCAATATAGCAATGATAACGATATGACAGTTAAATATAATATACTTATGGATTAAGTAGTGTATTTTATTCTTGACAGAATATTTCTGAATGCTCTTTTTAAGACTCGAACTGTGAAGTGATATTTGGGATAAAATTGATTAGAGAGTATAAGGTATCGTGATGCTGATAAAAATAAAGTGAAAATTGGATTGAAATGTAGTTAAAGATTACTTTATGGGAGCAGCATAATTGACATAAATAGATTGAGAATAAGTAAATCAAAGGAGTTAGCAAGGTCGTTAGGAAAAATAATCAAACCTTGTTTTTAATATGGGATAAATTCTGAATAGAAAAGGTCTTTATAAATAATAGTGTGTAATATTTAGGGGTGTTCAATTATGTAGTAGATTGACAACAACCTGAGGATAATTTTTTAATAGCAACTAAAGAAATGATTTCAGTGATTTTTTCAGCAGAGTAAATTCAAAAATGTAAATGATGAATAATCGTTGCTTTGTAATTCTCTACAAAGCTGTAGGATTGATCGATAACTTTCCAAAGCATATACAATATATGTTTTTACAGTGGAATGTTTGTCGTATTATTTATGTCTTACTCCATGTGAATAACATTGAATACCTCTTAAATCAAGCTGATAAAATATCTTTGAATATTTTCTAATAGAGGGAGTATTCATATTATAAGTATTACCAAGGAAACTCAATTTGTAGAACAATGTTTATGTGCGGCATCTTAAATACATTTAAATTATTGTCCTGCAAAACGTTATGGCAATAACGGATAGGTTAGGAGGTAGTCAAGATGTATTATAAAATATTGACTCATTTAATTGTAACAGAAATAATAAAGCAGGATGCCTTAAAAAAACTAATCGGGGGAAAAAATGAAAAAGATTTGCTTAACTTTAATTTTATTAATTGTCTTTTTTATGATTAGACTTTATTCAGATGAATTGAAGAAAAGACCTAACATTTCGTTAGAGTATAGTATAAATGGTAACATTGATGAAAAGCAAAATATCATTTCTTCTTGTTATGATGAAATGTCATCATACAGCCAAACAAATGAACTTGAGAAAGAAGTTAGACACTCTGAATCTGTAGAGAATTATATTATAGCAGAAAAGAGAGATTTATCTTTACCTACAAGAAGTACGATATTTTCAGATAATTTTAATGGATCTTATCCTGGATCATGGTATATAGGACATGATCCAGCAGGGGGTAGTTATTCATGGGCATGGCCCCTTGATTATGCATATTGTTATGCTGATCCAAGTGGTTCAAACTATTATTATCCCAATGATTTACACGTTTACATGCAAAGGCAAAATGTTAATCTGAGTGGATATGATACAGCACAATTATCATTCAATAAAATTGTTGATACAGAGGAGGGATATGATTCCCTTACTGTAAATATTCGAGATCAATGGCATCAATGGCATTGCATTTATTCTGAAAGTGGTACAAGTTCATCAATGAATTGGGAATATATTGAACTCAATATGGATGAATTTGCAGGTCAAACAGGCCTATACATCCAATTTAGATTTGATAGTGACGGAAGTATTTCAGGTTCACCATATGATGGTGTTTATATAGAAAATGTAAGTTTAGATGCCTGGGTTGTAAACGAATCACCTGTGACGAATATTTATAATATACCAAGTAGTGATTATCTATATCCTACAAAAAATTTATCTTTTATAGTAGATTACACTGATCCCAATGGAAGAAGTGATCTTCAAAATATCTATCTTAGGCTTGCTCAAAGTAATAATGAGAACACAAATAGAATAACAGTAATGGCTGCTGCGGGTGGTAGTTCTGCTGGGCAATGGAATGATGAACCGGATTACTTGAGAAATTGCTCAGTTTCATGCAATACAATAACTAATGGATATAGAGCAACATGGACTATAAATTTGGATTGGAATTGGATAGAATCAAACAATGTTGATATTTGGGCTTTTTGTAACGATAACAGTTATTGGGAATCAGGACATGATTATGAAAATTGCAGTAAAGATTACGAAAACGATATAAGGATATATTCAAGTAATCCTAATCCTACAAATGGAATAATTGATCCTGGTGATAATTTTACTGTAACTGGAGTTGTTAGGTTTGTTGGTTCGAATACATCACCAGATAATTGGTCTGGCCTTTCTGTAAAGATGTGTAAGAACTCATATTCTGGTAGTGTATTAGATACTGATAGTTCAATAAGTGATGGTTACTCATTAACTTGGAATACAAATAGTAATGATGCTTCTTTTAATCCTTATTATATATATCTTGTGCCCTTAAGTTCTAATGCTAATAATCAACCAGTAAATTCAGATACTTATTATGATATTGAAGAAGTAACAGTATTACCGGAACTAACAATAACATTAACTCAACCATCTTCGGATATTGATGTAAATCAGGGAGAAAGTATCAATATTAGTTGGTCTTCAAATGGTCCTACCTCAAATTGTGTAGCATTGTTAAGAGACTTAGATCAAACATGGAATAATGGTAATCATACATTTATTACTCCATCACAACAAGCATCAGGAAGTTATTCATGGGACACTTCGAATGTTCCTTTAGGAACATCTGGAGTTTGGACATTATATTCAACTTTTTTTTAATTATGCTATAGATTTTACTAAAACATTTTCAGTATTGATGAACATGCCATACATTGTTAATAAATCCTTATTTTTAACTATGTCGCTCGTTAGTGCACTCACT
>JAIPGP010000098.1 GCA_021735645.1 Candidatus Cloacimonadota bacterium | reverse complement strand
CAAAATCACAGCTCCAGTCCAGACGGTTTATATTGATCCCTGTTTCCAGTTTCCACAATTGGGGAATGATGCCTTTGGCTTTGGCAAATGCTTCTGCAGCCCATACCTGATTAGTAGCCTTATAATTTCCACAAGCCTCCGGCTTCAGTCTGTAAAGCAATATCTTTCCTGTCATAAATAGCTCCTTTACACTAAAAGTAAAAAACTTTTCCTCATAATTTAGTCAATATGTTTTACCATATTCCAGCTATTTTTCACTTGAAATACACGGATAAGGTATAATGGACGCGATGGACTGGATGGTCATAATTGATATGATGGACATAGTGGGTGTGTTTGGGGGGGGGGAGGAAGTTGTCAACCATCCCGGAGTTTTTTTTTAACGCGGTGTGGGTTTAATTCTGTGAGTCTTCTATCAGCTCCCCGATAGTGGTGGTGGCAAGAGCGAGGACAGTGTCTGCGGCACCATAATAGATTTTAACTTCGGAATGGGGGAGAGCAAAGCCTTCGTCGTCAGATTCTTCTACGATGAGTCCGCAGGGGAAGCAGACGTTTGGCACTTGCCCGGTGAGTTCATATAGTTTGCGGGGCTCCAGAATATTACAGGTGGAGCGGGATATCACCTGGGCGGGGTTCTCCAGATCAGCCAGAAATACGCCGGTCTGATAGATATAAATAGAAGCGAGGTGTACTGCGATGCCATGATATATCTGCAGCCAGCCTTGTCTTGTTTTAATGGGTGGAGGACCGGCTCCTATCATTTCATCCCAGTAATGCGGTCTGCCGGCGATAACTGGGGCTACAGGCTGCCAGTGCAATAGATCAGGCGAACGGCTGAGCCAGATTTCGCTGCCGGTGGCAGCAGTATTATTCAGAGTATTGCGGTTTGGTCTGTCATAGCGAAGGTATTCACCCTTTATCCTGTGGGGAAAAAGCACCCCATTACGGTAATCACCATTGGATATTATCCCTAAAAACCTGTAATTTACAAAGTCTTCAGTGATACCTAATCCCAGTTCACATCCGTGGGCAAAATCCATGGCAAACATTATGAAGTATTTATCATTTATCTGGTGGATGCGGGGGTCATAGATGTGATACGGCTGAGTAGAGAGTCTTTCCAGACCCTGCCACTGGATAATTTTCGGTGTGATAGTGAAATTATAGCCGTCGGTGCTTTCTGCATAGAGCATAAAAGTTTGTCTGCCGCGATTCTGCACGCGGAGCAGCAGCACATATTTATCATTAAATTTAATAGCCCCGGAATTAAAGACGGATGTGGCGTCAACGATCTGCGGATAAATATCCGGTATCATCTCCGGGGTGATAATGGGATTATTTGGGTATCTTTTCAGCATTATATCTCCTTTATTTAAATGACGTTATAACATTAAACTGCTCAGATGTGGCAGTGCGGTAATCAAAGAAACTGATGCCGTTAACTTCAAGATCAAGAAGCAGTTCTATTGCCTTTTGCAGCTGATCCGGCTCAAAAGAGGGCAGAAAAATCCCGGCATGAACCGGAATATCTGTTTCCTGCCGGCATTCAGCTACCGCCTGAGCCAGCCAGTTGATCTCCTGATCATAAAATTCATGGTACATCATGGGATAGAAAGCATCAAGCTGCCAGGCAGTCCAGTCCTGACGCACCAGTCTGCGAGCTATATCAGGCGTAGGGAAAACCGCTGCGGAGATCTGCTTTTCAGAGGAATGCACCAGCGAGGTGAGTTCTTTCACCAGGTTAGAAATGCTGTGCCAGCGGAAGTGACGCCAGTTCTCATCTGAGTCAGGTTCAGGAATGGAGAGGATATCATAGCCGTATTGCTGCTGGAAACTGCTGGTGCAATACGGGCAGTAGCAGAAATCGTATTGAGCAGCTTCACTGGTCTGGTTAAGCTGGTATTGTCTTTGACATTTGGGTGGCAATATCACGTCTGCATGGCGGATATAATCGAGGTGAAAGCCGTCCAGATCAGGCAGTAGGCAGAATTCTTTGACGATATTCTGCAGATAGGGCAGCACCTCAGGATGATTAGGGCAGAGCCAGCGGTAGTAGTTCACATAAGGCGGATAATCTGCTGAACTTATACCATTTCTATTAATCGTAAACCAGTCTTTATGTTCACTCAAAATTGAAGGATCATTATTTATCAGCATCATTTTCCAGTGTTGCAGAGAAATATTATGCGATTTTGAAAAAAAAGTTGCCTGACTGGTTTTGTGTAATGCACCAGAAGCCAAAACCTCATCAATTCCGCTTTTAGCGAGAAAAGTAAAAATGTTTTGTAATTCAGTTTTAGTTTTTTCAGAGAGATTTAACCAAAAACTAAAAAAATGTTTTGCATTATTTCTCATTTTTAACTATCTTATACATATAATACTCCGTTAGTTCAAAATTGGAGGGAAGAAAAAAAATGTCAAGAAGAAGGAGAAGTTATGAGTAACAAAGCAAAAACTTTTGAGCAGTTTATTAATCAGATAACTGTAGAAGATGCTGAAGTGATTAATTACCTGGTTGATACAATCAAGCAAGAATTGGCCCAGGCTGAGATGGTGATGCACTGGGGAATGCCGGTCTTCCGAATCAAGGGTGAAGATATAATCGCCCTCGCTGTACAGAAATACTACTATTCCATTTACCTCTGGACAATGGACTGGGTAAAGAAGTATCCCAAAGAATTGAAATCATTGAACCTGGGAAAAGGATGCATACGGTTCAAGAAACTTGAGCAATTGCCGGAAGAAATGTTTAAATATATTATCCAGCAGGCAGGTAAGAGAAGATAAGATAAGTTAAGGAGGGATTTCAGAGATTAGTGCAGGTGATATTCTGACTACGCTTAGGAGTGTAGTCAGAAATGTTCACTGAACTGAGGGAGAGAATTAGAATAATATTCACGAAACAGGACACACTGTCCGCAATCGAACGACAATAGATCAGACTATAAGTATTTAAGCTCTTGTTGTGACGCAAATTAGCTATTTGGCACGAAACCTGCATTTCCAGAGATAGAAAGCGAGGAATTATGGACAGAAATCTGGATAGCAGGGAATTGCGTAAACAGCGGATAAAGCGGTTTTCAGGCTATATTTTAATTATTATCATCCTGGTGAGTGCCGTGTTCGGAATCAGACAGTTACTCGGCAGAAGTATAGTCCGCCGTCGGCTTTTAACTACAATAGCAGAAACAGGAATGATCGAGGGGACAGTGACAGCTACCGGTACTCTGGTGCCGGTATATGAGCAGGTGATCAGCACTCCTTTTCAGAGCCGGATAGACAGTTTGTATCATCAGGCAGGAGATCAGGTGATGGCTGGCGAAAGGTTGATGAAGCTGAACACTGATGTGATGCAGATGGCACTGGAAAAAGCAATTGATGAACTGGAACTGATGAAGAATCAGCAGCGGCTGCAAAGACTGCAAATGGAAGGAAGACGGATCGATCTGGAAACCAGTGAACAGATCGGTAGATTGCAGGTTGCAGCTTTTGCAAATGAGCTGGCTGTGCAAAAGCGTCTTTTTGATCTGGGCGGAAGTATGCAAAGCTCTGTTGACCGGGCACAACTTGATCTTGACATTTCTAATCTGGAACTGGAACAACTGGCAAAACGCTTGGAAAACGAGCAGAAATCCTTTGAAACAGAGCTGGCAGCTTTGGATTTACAAATTAGTATAAAAAATAATGAGATATTACAATTAAAGCGCGAGCTAGATCTGGCAGATACCAGCGTGTTGTTTGACGGAGTAGTTACCTGGATAAATGACAAACCGGGAGTGGCTGTGTATAAAGGTGAAGCTCTGGCACGCATAGCTGACCTCTCACATTTCAAACTGCGGGGTGCTGTCAGTGAATATTATGCAGATAAACTGCTGGCAGGAGTGCCGGTTTATATAAAAGTGAATAATACAAGACTGAATGCCGCAATATCCAGTATTGAACCGACCGTAAAAAATGGGATAATCACCTTTTATGCAGAACTTGATGAAGATAATAATGCCATGCTTCGCTCTAATATGAGAGTAGATATCAATATTATTATCAGTTCTAAAAATAATGTGATTAGAATAAAAAACGGGACAGCAGTCAATGGACACGGGCAGATGTATTTGTTTATAGATGAAGGAGATTATGCGGTGAGACGGCAGGTGAAGATCGGTGAAACTAATCTGGAATATGCCGAAGTTATCAGCGGCATAGTTGCTGGAGAGACGGTGATCATATCAGCAATGGAGCAATATGAAAACCTGAGTAGAATTAAGATAATTGAGAATTAGCTGAATGGGGGAAATACTGAACTTAAGGAGAATAAGATGATTAGTTTGAAAGGTATTGAAAAGGTCTATCGTACTGACAAGATTGAGACAACAGCTTTGCGTAATATTGATCTGGAGGTGGCACAGGGAGAACTGGTTTCTGTGATGGGACCTTCCGGGTGCGGCAAGAGCACATTATTAAATATCATGGGACTTCTGGATAAGCCTACTCATGGTGAAGTGCTCATAGAGAATGCTCTGGTAAATAACTACGGAGATATCAGGCTGGCAAAGCTGCGTAACCAGAAGATAGGCTTTATATTTCAGAGCTTTCATTTGATCAATGATCTCTCGGTAGTAGATAATGTGGAACTGCCTTTGATCTATCGCCTTATGCCTAACAAAAAGAGGCGTGAGCTTGCTTTGGCAGCTTTGGAACGGGTAGGGCTTTCTACGCGCACCAGGCATTTCCCTAATCAGCTTTCCGGAGGGCAAAGACAGCGGGTCGCCATCGCCCGGGCAATAGTGGGAAATCCCGAAATTATCCTGGCAGATGAGCCCACCGGTAATCTGGATAGTGTGATGGGTAATGAGATCATGGATATTCTGCTGATGCTTAATCAGGAGCAGGGAACCACAATTGTGATGGTTACTCATGATGAGCATCTGGCCATAAAGACCCAAAGAGTTATCAGGTTGTTTGATGGCGCTCAGGTAAGCTGAGGAGAGCCTTATGCTGAAAAACTACATAAAGATCGCGTTTAAAGTTATGCTGCGAAACAAGCTGTTTACCTTTATCAGCTTGTTCGGCATCTGTTTTACTTTGCTCTTTCTGATATTGATCACGGCAGCTGTTGATTATAGCTTTGGTCCAGTAGCCCCGGAAACAAAGCTGGATAGAACCCTGTCTATTACGATGGGTATGCTGGAAACGGAGTCTGGCAGTAACTCAATGGGTCCTTTATTTAGTCCCTGGTTTTTCCGGAAATATGTGAAAACACTCACAACACCGGCTAAAATCTCAATATCTTCCTATTTTAATTCGGATGTGATCTATCACGAAGATAAAAAGATAAAACTGGGAATTAAATACACTGATGCCGAATTTTGGGAGATATGTGATTTCAATTTTCTGGAAGGTAAGGAATATTCCGCAGAAGAAGTAGCAGGTACAGCAGCAGTGGCAGTGATAAACCAGCGTTTGCGTAATGAGTATTTTGGAGATAAACCTGCTGTTGGTGAAATTCTGGAATATAATGATAAAAGGTTTCGGGTTCTGGGAGTAGTGGAAAATGTATCTATCCTCAGGATAATGCCCTATGCAGATTTGTGGGTTCCTTTAGGACATTCTGATACAGACCTTGATTTTCCTACTCTAATTGGTGGTTTCCCGGGCTGGTATGCCTGGCTGCTGGCAGAATCCACAAGTGACTTTCCTGCTATCAAAGCAGAATTTCAGCAGAAACTGCAGCATATAGAATTCCCTGAGGGACGCTTTTGTAAAATTCTCACCAATGCCACCAGCTATCAGGAAGCACTTGCGCGTCAGTTCTTTCGTAATGAAGATGGTAATATTGGACCTTTTATGCTGGTCCTGCTGGGACTTGTAGCTATATTCATGCTTTTACCGGCGGTGAATCTGGTGAATATAAATATCAGCCGGATATATGAGCGTGCCTCTGAGATTGGTATTAGAAAAGCGTATGGCGCATCATCCATAACCCTCACAGGTCAATTTCTGGTGGAAAACATCATTATTACTCTTATTGGCGGGATATTGAGCATCATCCTGGCAGCCGTTATCTTGAATATTTTTAATCATAGTGGTATTTTGGCAGATACTATATTAACCATTAACTACCGTGTATTTTTAACAAGTCTTGGTTTTGCTGTCTTCTTTGGTATAGTGTCCGGTGTATATCCTGCCTATAAAATGTCACGACTGCTGCCAGTGGAAGCATTGGAAGGGGGTGAATAATGAATAATCATTTATTTAAACTTATCTGGAACCGCAGGAAACGAAATTTTGTTACTTCTTTAGGTATATTTATCTCTTTTCTGGTTTTATTTCTGGTGCTGGTGCTCATCGTGAAAACTATGGGCAACTATGTGAAACCCATCGGTTATGAGACCGATGATCTGTGGTTCATCACTTTTGACTGGATAGACCATACGGAAGATGAGATCAAAGAAACTCTGCTGCTGGTCAATCAGGCACTTGATATGGAACCTGATATTGAAGAATATGCCTATTCCCGGGCTTATATATATTCACCAATGGTGATGTCTGCTACAAATTTGTCCTATGAGGATGCAGCCTTAAATTGCCATATTGCCTGGGGCGATGCCAGTCTGGCTGAGGTGCTGTCTATACCTCTTGCTCAGGGAGTGTGGTTTGATCAGCAAACCACGCCTGATCTGCTGGAAGAACCTATAGTGGTAACTCAGATGCTGGTGGATGATTTTTTCTCAGATGGCATAGGCGTTGGCAAAGTGCTGGAACGTGGAGAAGATCGCTTTAAGATCATCGGTGTGATTGATGAATTCAGGAATGGCAGTAAATTCAGCAATTCACGTCGCGTGATTATCAGGCAAATGATCCACAATGCCAGCACATTTACTGATCTGGGTGAGTCTATGGGATTGAGAATTCTCCTGAAAGTTGATGGCTCTCTGGATGCTGATAATGAAATGAAACTGATCAAAAAACTTAAGGCGATAGCCAGTGACTGGTCATTTGATGTCAGAGAATTGAATTCAATTAAGCAGTCTGCCGCTTTATGGACACTTGTGTTTCCGGGGATACTAACAATTATCTGTATATTTATGCTGGTGAATGTGGGTTTGGGATTATTTGGAGTGATCTGGTATCGGACAGATAGACGTAAGTCTGAGATAGGTCTCCGGCGTGCTTTGGGTGCTCCGGCACATAAAATCTATCGTCAGATAATCGGAGAGGCTCTGGTTCTAACCACCTTTTCTCTGCTTTGGGGCAGCTTATTCGCTTTGCAGTTCCCGCTCTTGCAGGTAATCCCTGATATTGAAACTTCCACCTATATGAAAGCATATCTTCTGGCTGGGCTTATCATCTATATCATCACCTTTTTCTGCGCTCTGTATCCCAGCCGCAAAGCTACCCGCATAGAACCCGCTATGGCTCTGCATTATGAATAAAGAAATTATCTATTGATATTATCCCGCAAGGCTTGACAAACCTTGCGGGTAAACTATTTTTTTGTGAGAGGAAAAATGAAATATAAAATCCTGATTGTTGATGATGACTTTGCGATAAGAATTTCTCTGGAGCTGCTGCTTTCTCAGGCTGGATACATTACCTATTCGGCTGATCTACCAGATAAAGCTCTTAGTATTCTGCAGAATAATTCTCTTGATCTGGTGATCATGGATATGAACTATTCCCGGGCAACTACTGGAGATGAAGGTCTGGCACTGCTTGCTGAAATTCGCAGAATATATCCGCGGCTGCCTGTGATACTGATAACTGCCTGGGGCTCCATCGAGCTGGCAGTGCAGGGTATGAAACTGGGAGCATCAGATTTTATCACCAAACCCTGGGATAATGACCTGCTCGTGAGGGCAGTGAATACTGCTCTTATGCTTTCTGAAAATCCTACCCAGCCTGATCTGAGCCGGGAAACGCTTGATAAAATGTATAACTTTCAGAAGATAACAGGCAAAGACCCGCGCTTACTGAACATTCTGGAAACTGCGGGTAGAGTGGCTAAAACCGATGCCCCTGTACTGATAGAAGGTGAAAGCGGGACCGGAAAAGAACTGATAGCTGAAGCTATTCACTATAATAGTCTCAGGGCTGATAAACCTTTTATTAAAGTTAATCTGGGCGGAATTCCAGGTAGCTTATTTGAAAGTGAGATGTTTGGACATGTGAAAGGTGCCTTTACTGGGGCAAGTCAACACCGTAAAGGTAGATTTGAGCTGGCTGATGGAGGGACAATATTTCTGGATGAAGTAGGTGAACTTTCCATGAGCAGTCAGGTAAAACTCTTAAGGGTGCTGCAGGAAGGCAGCTTTGAGGTGCTGGGCTCCAGCCAGACCAGGAGAGTGGATGTGAGAGTGATTTCTGCTACCAACCGTAATCTGGCAGAAATGGCAGGAGACGGTGAATTTCGGGAGGATCTGTATTACAGGCTCAATCTTATCCGGCTGCAGCTGCCAGCTTTGCGGGAAAGACGAAGTGATATAGCACTTTTACTGGACAGCTTTTTCGTAGAATTTCGCCAGAAGCATAATCGACCGCAGGCAATGCTATCTCCGGAAGCAAAAAACTGGTTCTGCAAACATGACTTTCCCGGCAATGTAAGGGAACTTAAAAATATGCTGGAACGGCTTATATTACTATCTTCACACAATTTAATTGAAATTGACGACTTTGATCATATAAACCCTGATCAAAGACAGACCGGAAAGAATGAACTGCCCCCTGTAGGCAGTATGACTCTGGAGCAGATAGAAGTATCCATGATAAAAAAAGCTCTGAAACATTATAAGCATAACATCACTCAGGCTGCCCGGTCTTTGGGTATGAGCAGAGCTGCTTTATATCGCCGTTTGGAAAAATATAAGATTACGCATGAAACTTAAGCACAAATTTCTGCTCTTTGTCATCATTATTAACCTTATTTTTCTGGGGCTGTCCCTGCAATTGCTTGCAATATCAGTCTGGTATTTTCTGCTGGCAGAATGCCTGATCATTATTTCTATTCTGATATCTATTACTATTTACAGGCAGTTTGTACAGCCCCTCAATCTGATCTCTGCCGGAGTGGAATCCATCAAAGATAAAGATTTCACCATGCAATTTGTCCCGGTGGGGCAATATGAACTTGATAACCTCATTACTGTGTATAACAGCATGATTGATAAACTGCGTGAGGAACGCGTGCAGCAGCAGGAACAGCACTACTTCCTGCAGAAACTGATTGATTCTTCTGGCTCAGGTATTATTATTCTCAATCTTGATGAAACTGTGTTCTCATTGAATCCTGCTGCCGCGATATTGCTGAAAACTCAGCTTAGCGATATAAAAGATAAACCATTATCCAGCTTGGAAAATTCACTCGCTGCTGCTGTGATAAATCTTAAGGACAAAGAATCTATCATCATCTCCCTGCCGCAGCATCATTCCTGCCGCATCAGTAAAGGTGCTTTCATTGACAGGGGATTTTATCGCTATTTTATCCAGATTGAGGAATTGACCCGGGAAATACTCCAGGCAGAAAGAAAGGCAAATGAAAAAGTTATCCGCATGATCTCACATGAGATCAATAATTCCATCGGAGCAGTGAATTCCATTTTGCAAAGCTTTCATGGTACACTGGAAAATAATGATGCAAAAATGGCGGATACTCTGGAAATTGCTATACGCAGGAACAAGCATCTTATAAAATTCATGTCCAATTTTGCCCGGGTATTTCGCCTGGCTGAACCCAATAAAGAGCTTACTGATCTAAACCGGCTACTGCAATCTATCCAACCCTTGATCGCTGGCAGTACTGCTAAATCTATTAACTGGCACTGGCATCTTTCTAAGCCCCCTGTAATGGCTGAAATAGATGTTAACCAGTTTGAACAGGTTATCGTGAATATCCTCAAAAATGCTGTTGAAGCAATAGAAAGCTCGGGAAATATTAGTATTTATACGCAAACCCTGCCTTATGCCTGCCTGAAAATTATTAACGACGGTATCCCGCTTTCTCCGGATGTTGAAAAAAATATCTTCTCACCTTTCTTCAGCAGTAAAGAAAACGGACAGGGGATCGGACTCACATTATCTCAGGAAATACTCAAAAACCATCAGTTTGATTTTGCTCTATCTAATAACTCCCGGGGCGAAGTTGAGTTTGTGATCAGGTTTTGATTACTTATTTGCAGAAAATGCTTAATCTAAGTGATTGATATATTGCATATTATAATTTAATTTACTAATAAGCTCAAATTATTCCAGAGAAAAAGCAGATTAAGAAATCACTAAGAAAGTTAGAATTTACTTGACAGCATAGAAACCACTATTCTCAAATTGGATATATAGGAAATGAGAATTTGAAAAATAGATTGTTTGATTATCTCATATTATTCCTTAGAAGGTAAAAATATTCTATCAAGAATAAGAGGCATTATGAGGACTTTAGTAGAAGTAAATGTATTCAAGCGTGATCATAGAAAGATATGAGTTAAATAATCAATATTTTTAGAAGGAGGATTAATGAAGAAATTTTATCTGGTAATCGCTATTCTATTGCTGATAGCGTTCAGGATTGAAGCAAATGGAGTTTGTATTATCGATGCTGAAGCAGGTAGCTGCTTATTCCTTCAGGAAAGCATTGTAAATGTTACAATCGAAAATCAGGTATGTATTGTAACATCCACCCAGAGATTTGTAAATCCCTACAGCGAGGATTATTCATTAAAATATGCTTTCCCGCTATATGAAGATGCCAGCGTTACTGATTTACGGTGGCAGGTGGATGATGTCTGGTATGCAGCAGTGATCTCACCTACTGAGCCTGATACAATTCCAGGTGGAAGCAACTTAAACAACGAATTTGAGGAATATCTGGGTGAAACTCCCTTATACTTTAGCAATGATCAGGTGATAATAGAGCAGGGAGGAGAATTACTTATGGAAATCACCTATGTTCAACTTCTGCCTTATGCCTTTGGTAATGTAGATTTTTACTATCCTAATGATTACAGTCTGATTCAACCGGATTATCCGCTTGACTTTCAAAGTTTGCATGTTGAACTCACTTCTTTGAGAACAATAGAAGAAATTCTGCTTCTGAGCCACACTGCTAGTAACATGCAAAATTCAGGTTACTATGCCGAAGTTGACTGGGTTGAAGAAAATTTTTTTGCAGATACTGATTATCACCTTCGTTACAGCTTGAATCTTGATGAACTTGGCTTATTCAGTATGAGTACTCTCATTGATCCAGAAGATGTCCCAGATGATTTTGGTAATGGTTTCTTCACTTTTATTGCTGAACCAGACCCGGATAACATGGGTAATGTGATCAGTAAGGTTTTCACTTTGATCATTGATAGATCTGGAAGTATGTCTGGAGATAAAATAGTTCAGGCAAGGGGTGCAGCCAGTTTTATTGTTAATAACCTTAATGAGGGAGACATGTTTAACCTGGTGGATTTTTCCACATCCATGCAGTCTTTCCAGGAGGAACATGTCCTGTTTAATCCTGAAAATCAGGAAGATGCTTTAGGTTATATTGCCAATATATATGCCTCCGGTAGTACAAACATCTCCGGAGCTTTTGATCTGGCGGTGCCTCAATTTGAAGTTGCGTCAGACAGTACTGCAAATATAATTATATTTTTCACTGACGGTTTGCCTACTGCGGGTATCACGAATACTACCCTGCTTTTGGAGCATGTTAATCAACTGATATTAACAACAGAAACAGGTATAAGCCTCCATACTTTTGGTATTGGTCAAGATGCTGATCCGCAGTTATTAACTCTTTTAGCATCTCAGAATAATGGATTTAGCAGTATGCTGGGCAGTGACGAACTGGAAGAGGCAATATCTCTTTTTTATCAGCAGATAAGATATCCTGTATTATTGAATACAGAGATAAGTATTAGTCCAGATAATGTCATAAGTGAAGTTTATCCTGAGCCACTACCTGATCTTTATCAGGGTTTTCAAATGATAGTTAGCGGTAGATATTTTGAACCGCAGGATGTTACAATTCTTTTGACAGGTGACGCCTTTGGAGCACCGGTTGAGTATGAATATGAGATGAGTTTATCGGATTCGATCGCTACTCAGTATCAGTTCTTAACAAAAATATGGGCGAAATCAATAATCGAACATCTCCTTATTGAATATCACAGTCTGGTAGAGGGATCTCCCGAAGCAGAAGCGATTAAGGAACAGATTATTCAGATAAGTATTGGCTATGGCGTCTTATGTCCATTTACCAGCTTTGTTGATCCAGGCACTTCTGTGGATGATAATGAAATACCTGAGGATGAAGCTGAATCTCAAGATATTTGTATGCCATATGAATTACTGGGAAATTATCCTAATCCCTTTAATCCCGAGACAACTATTAGTTTCAGGATCAATAATGACTATCAAGGAATAATTCTGATCAGAGTATATAACGCCAAAGGTCAATTTGTTAAACTGCTGACAATTAGGGCTGATGGAGAAAATATCTATAAAGTGATCTGGGATGCAACCAATCAGGAGGGAGAAAAAGTAACTTCCGGAATATACTTTTATACTGTAGAATTCAGTGATGCAGTATTATCAGCTAAGATGATCCTGATCAAATAGAGTTATTGCAGTTTTCCAGATAAATGCCAAACCAGGTGAAATAAACCGGTTTGGCATTTTTTTTACGTTGAAAGATATTCAACCCATTGTGCAGTAGACTTTTGCAAAGAGTGCTAATCCCGATCTATCGGGATGAGTGCAGATAAGTTAGAAAATGATCAGTGAATATTTTTTATATTTATTATCATTTTCTATCTTGTTATGTGCCAGAAACTTGGTGCTATTTGTGAAATCCTACTGCATAATATGGGTTCAATTATTCTTTTCTTGACAGCGTAAAACCTGTCGCAATACATGTCTCCAGATTTTATAATGAGGGTTTATGAAAAAATATCTTTGGATTGTCATTCTTTCAATTCTAAACTTTGCATTTCTCTCTGGTGACTCACTCAGCAGCGAAAACTTGCTTTCTATCAATTTCGACCTGTTACACATCCTGCTGACAGTGTTTTTGGGGGTGATTATCTTAATTGCAGTTTACAGGATTAGAACCTTAGGCAAATTACTGAAACTAAAAACTGCCGAGTTGGAAATGAAGGATGAAAATTGCCGAAAACTGGAAGCGGAATTTAAACAATCAGAAGCAATGTTCAGTTTGACATTTAAGCATGCCCCTATCGGTATTGCCATGCGTGCTATGGATGGCAGGCTGATAGATATAAATCAAGCCTATGCTGATATCCTGGGATATTCACGCCAGGAACTTCTGGCAGGCGTATTCGAGCAGGTAGGATACCTCGAGGATATCCCTAAGAGTGAAGCTGAATATGATAAACTGATTGCCGGTGCCAAAAGTGTTCATATTGAAAAAAGATTGATCAAAAATGACGCCAGTATAATTTATGTGAGTCAAAGGCTGGTGCTGATCAGGGACAGCAACGATAATCCTCTTTATCTTATGAGTATGACCAGTGATATCACTCAGCAAAAAAAATCAATGCAGGAATTGATCGAGAACGAGGAATTCTACCGCTCGGTGCTTAGTAATATGTCAGGAATTGTCTATAATTGCGCCAATGATAAAAACTGGACTATGTATTACATAAGCGAGGGGATTTTACAGATAACCGGTTATCCGGCTGCAGATTTTATCAGCAGTGTCGTTCGCAGTTACACCAGCATCATCCACCCTGATGATCGAGAGATGGTCAATCAGGCTATTCAGGAAGGTATCACAAATAAAACATCCTATATTCTGGAATATCGGCTGATTCATAAAGACGGCTCCATTGTCTGGGTATTTGAAGAAGGCAGAGGTATTTATAGTGATAAAGGTGAATTTCTCCACCTGAACGGGACAATTATCAATATTAATGATCATAAAACTGCTGAACTGGAATTGCAGCATTATCGTGAGCACCTGGAAGAAATGGTGGCAGACAGAACCAGAGACCTGGAGGAGAAAACCCGCAAGCTGGAAGAATTCAATCGTTTATTTGTCGGCAGAGAACATCGTATCAAAGAACTGCGGGACGAGATCAAAGAACTAAAGAAATCATTAAGGGTATAGATAGCATAACTGTAACATAAGCCAGATTTATAGATTGACACATTAAGATTATTTATTTTTTTTTAAATCCTGATCAGGAGGGCTTTATGAGAATTATCTTAATTTGTATTTTTATTTCACTGACTATTTTATGCTTTGCAGACACTATCAACGTCCCGGAAGACCAGAGCACTATCCAGAATGGCATTAACGCTGCTGTAGATGGTGATACTGTATTGGT
>JAIPGP010000097.1 GCA_021735645.1 Candidatus Cloacimonadota bacterium | reverse complement strand
GACTGCCAGGATACCAGACTGCTTCGTCACCTGTAAGAGCTTGAACATTATCATAACCCAGGATTACTTCTATATATTGCGTATCTGTTACTATATAAAGAACATCAGCATATTCCCATTCCGGGAAATTTCCACATTCTACCATGATCAGATTATATTCTCCTAAAATTCCGCAACCTACTGAAGTATTTGTCAAAACATTTTCCATTAAAGTATCTGTTCCTAAATAAGCCTCAAAACTAACCGGGCTGCCCGTATACTCTACAAATACAGGATGTGGAATACCTGCAAAGAGAGCAACTGAGAGAACAAGCATCAACATCAATGTAATTATTTTATTCATAATAATTCTCCTTATTTTATTGCTCACCATTTATTGCAGATCATCCTATTGGGGCCAGGTAAAGTTCTGTTCTACACCAATAACTATTGGCATACCGGGATCAATACTAAAGCTGTTTATCCAGGCTGAGAATGTTTCAAGATATACGCAAGACTGCCAGCTTTGATTGGCTGCGTCCCATTGACTGATCATCACAGCATTATTTTGTCCCATCTGTGCACCTAACTCAGCAGCAGTAGCGAGTTCACAGTCAAGTGGGATCATGATGAAATTCAAGTCAGTTGTTGATGTAGTGATCAGGTTATAGGTTGGAGATGCAGGAATTGCTCCCATCATATAGATATCATGAGCTGAGCCTGCAGTGACCATGTATGGCTGGTTGATAACTGGCACATAAGCTTCGTCCCAGAGACCTCCAGCATAAGTGGCACTCTGCCATCCCTGAGTAGCCTCGTGCCAGGCAGAAATAGCATCAGCAGTTGTGAGACCAAGATATGTAGCCAGTTCAGCAACAGTACCATATTCACCTGCAAATGGTAATGAGATAAGATTGAAATGTGTTCCGGTATAATCAAGAGTCTTCTTCATGAATCCGGCTTTTGCTACATTATAAGTTGCATCATCAGCATACACAAAATCTATTATACCATAATCACTGACACCAGAATTTACTACTGTGTCAAAGCCAAAGTCGATTGGTTCTGTATAGGTGGGAACGCTATCACCATAACCATCAAGAAGATTAGTTCCATAAAATTCATCAACCATATTCGGAATAACAATTGCGACCATGAAATATTTCTCTGTCAATCCTGTACCATCATAAGTATAGGTACTGGTTTCTACAGTAGCTACTGCTGCTCCCCAATCATCTGTATATGGATCATCTGCTGCATAAACGGCATACTTTGCAACAGGATTGATATTATCATCCCAATCAAGGATATAATCCGTACCACTGCGAGAAACTGTAAGATTTTCTACTTCTACGCTGACTAACTGAGTCATTTCAAAATCTCTGTAATATGGCAGATATTGCAGGAACTGAGGTTGGTAAACATGATAATTATCATCAGATTCAGGGTCTTCACCAGGATAAGAACGCTGTGTAGCTCCCTGGCCATAAGTATAACCTGTTTGGGTAGTTGCATCACTCCATACTCCGCTGTAATCTAATTCATAAAAACTATCTTCAGCAGGGAAATCATCAGCAAGATTGAAGGTTGTATAAGGATCTACGTCAGCACCATAATAATTATTTTCTAAAAGAATCCAGCTATTAGTCCGCACCCATTGATCCCAGTAACTGAAATCTAAACTGTAATTACAGGAAACAAATTTACTGTTTTCTACGTAAAGCTGAATACGACCGTCATCATGTTTAGCCCATCTAGTCGTTGGAGTCCCGTAATCAACTGCATACAAATTATCCGGTCTTCCTCCATCAACAAAAATACCTGCATCAAATCCCTGAAAAAGACAACCATCTATCCGCATAGCGATTTCACTTTGACGAAAAGGATCACTTACACCCCAGGCATCACGGTCATAATGCTCCCAATCTGCCAGGAATATTGCACAGCCATTTCCAGGGTAAGTTGGATTACCGGTATTTACACCAATAAAATTACAGTTATTAATGAGTACTGGCTGATTTAGAGTTCCATAACTATTATCATAGTTATAATTCTCAGCATCAGATGGGTTTACACCATTTGTAGCTCTGTTAGTATCACCATGTTTTGTGATAATAATCCCTAATCCCTCATCAAAAATATAGAAAGTAGAATTTTCTACAGTTACCTGAGTTTTGATATTATGAAGGTCTTTCACCCAGCCAGATGAGCCAATATAGTTGAAAGTTTCGTAGCTGGAGGTTTCCGAATCTAATCCGTCAGTATGAACAGCACTTGAACCATTACTGGCAGCATAATCATTTCCATAAAATTCTGCGCTGAAAGTTGAACCTTGATAATATGCGCCAAATCCTCTGCCATTGTAATATTCTTCATTATAGATATACTCGGGATTAGTAGAAGGATTATCATTGGCAGTTATTCCTGGATAAGCAGCTCCATCAAAATCCATAAAGCTGCAACTTGTGATCAGCATAGTTAAATCACCATAAACATCACCGGTATTTCCTCCATACATATGAAAACCACGCCAGCCACTGGTGAATTGGCAGCCGTTTAAATCAACCATTACGGCAACATCGCTGATCATTGTTTTATTGAAGTTATCAGCCTTAGGATTAACCCCATAAATATTAAAATCACAACTATAAATTTCGCATCTGGAAGCGGTTTCAGCATACCCACCAGCAAAACTGCTCGGATGATCAGCTAAACTCATCCAGTCATAATTGGTTCTTGAAAAAAGATCAACATTGTTTGCACCTTTACTGGCACAGCAAAACTTTGGTTCAATCACAATAGCAGATTCAGCAATATCATTGAAATTAATGTTTTCTATATGTGTATATTCCATATATGAAGATGTTGGTGAAGTAATGTAATTTTGTGTTAAAACCCAGGTGTTAACTAAACCATAATCTAAATTTTGCACAGTGAAATTCTCAAACGTGATACCGGTTTCATCTACTGCATCACCATCACTAAAGAACACAAATGCCATCTGCCAGTCATTGTCATCCACTGAATTCCGATCAAAAATAACAGCTGAAGTAGATGCGCCACTAATTGTGATATCCTTTTCGGGAATAACAAAGGCATTAAATGTTACAGAGTAAATTGAGCCTTCACCCTCAGTGGGTGACGGGTCCATCCAATAATCAGCAAAAGACATAGTGACTTCGGGTGGGTAATATGTGCCTGCTGCCAGATTGATAACATCACCATCTGTGGTGGATGTCAGGTAACCAGCCAGTTCGACACTGTTGTTTGCCGTGTATTCAGTTGCAAAAGCTAAGCAACTGAACATAACGAGAAATACCAATAAAGTAATTTTTCTCATCTCTTTCCTCCTAGTTTTATTTAACTAATACCATTTTCTTAACTTGTGTTTTTCCAGTCGTTCTAAATTGATAAAAATAAATTCCTGAGCCGGTATCTCTGCCATTAGAATCTTTGCCATCCCAATGTATTGATACAGGTTCTCCTGCCGTATTTACGAAATCATCATACAATGTGACTACCTTTTGACCTTTTATATTGAATATTGCTAAATTAGCCTTTCCTGGCTGCTCCATAACGAAATTAATTGTAGTCTCCGGGTTGAAAGGATTAGGATAGGCATCATGTAAACCGTATACAATATCTACTGGAGGCGGATCACCTTGACCATCTTCCGGTATCTGCAGTTCTATCGGACCATAAGTCTGATTGCTGCCGGAATAATCGACACTTTCCAGCCAGTAATAACAAGTTGTTCCTGTTTCCACTTCTGCATCTTTAAAACTATACTGCTGGGGTTCTGTACAGGTACCATGCCCAGGGATCAATTCAGGATTAACCTGCAAGGCTTCTTCCTGTGCTTCGCAATTGCAGCGATAAACGTTCCAGCCGGCATTACTGGTCTCACTTTGGGTGATCCACTGTAATTCTACCTGATCTGAATGATATACTGCCGTGAATGATGATAGCGTTACTGCCAGAGGAATAAATTCTTCAATTCCAGCACTTGATTCAAAACATCCATCTCCTAAGGTATGGAATACATTAAAATTAGCATATTGTGGTTCATTATCATAAACTACTGCAAATCTTAATTCATTAGCGGGTTGCCAGTTGTAATACACTTCATTTACTTCATGATATAACTGAGTTACATCAGCATAAATAACGCCATAACCGCTTCCATGAACCGGGAAATAGCCACAATTCGGGCTGTTGCTAGTTAACTTTATCAATGTATTACCGACCAGATTACAGGTAAAGGTAATGGTCCCTTCTGGAGGTACTGTACCATCGCGACTGATCTGAATATACACCATCTTAGGGGCTACAGCATTTTCTAAGGCAGAGAGTAAAGTTATACAGGCTAATATAATTATTATTAATGTTATTTTTTTCATCTTCCCCTCCTACTTCTTATATGTAACATCGGCATCAACATATACAAATACCGGATTAAGTTTTGATAGTGAAAAGTCATTAGTAGTTCCTGTATAGGTTGACCATTCCTGATTAGTTGTGTCCCACTGCTGCACCTTGGTACAATGAGCTCCAATATCTGCCATCAAATCACTGGCATCACTGATACTTTTCAGGGCTGATACATAAATCAGGTTAACACCTGTTTTCAGATCGAAATCTGACTTGTTCAAGATGCCATTATATGTCTTATCAGCTACAGCACCAGTAAGATTTACAAAATATACCCCATCTGGTTCCAGATCAAAATTGCCTCTCCAGGCACCGGCATATTGAGTACAATAACTATAACGCTGAGTAGCTGCATCCCATTTGGCAATACAATTACAATTCGAGCCAAGTGTGATTCCCAGAAGTCTGGCATCATCAAAATTGTTATTGAATCCATCAAAAGGTATTGGTATCAGATTTGTCATATTCCCAGAATTTGTCTGGAATGTATTCTTTTGATAAGTATAAATAGTGCTGCCAATACCTGATTGATAAGTGGTGTTATCATTATATGCCTTTAACCCATAATACACTACAGTACCAGCAATATTGGGCGTAAGTGTCTGGGAGATTGTTCCACCTCCATAAGTGGCAGCGATAGCTGTCCAGGTTGAAAAATCAGTGGAATAGTACGCCTGATAAGTAGCTCCAGGAACCGCTACTGCCCGGCAACTGATTGTAACATAACTGCCATTTGCTGTTGCTGTCCCGCCAGATGGGGCATTAGGTATAGTTACTGCTGGAATTGTTGTACCATCACCAATTGCAAAGTGCGAGAATTTAGTTGTTGTGAAATATACTCCCTTATCTGCCCAGCTAAGACCCGACACCCCAGAAACAGAATTAGTAGAATATATCCAGTTGATATTATCGGGAGATACAAGTAAAACACGATTACTTGAACCTAAGGGGTCTCCATCTGTCCATTCAAATTCTACATCTATGGATGTAACTGAACCGCTAACCTCTTCTACAGAGAAACATTTTACTATTGCTCTGGACCCTCCCGGTAAGGATGTAAATTGAATGTCAGGCACGCCCACACCTATTGTCCCATCACCTGTAGGAGTAATATCACAATCATTATCATCATCTAAAGGAAAATTCTTAAGCGTGTTATTTGTAACTGCCTGTTCATCATAAGTTACCAGATGAATCCCGCCTTGAGCAGAGGGAACTTCATCTTTATTATCTCCAAATGATCCAATTGTCACACGGGCTTGTCCCTTCTCTCCATTGCAGGTAACTTTAATGACCAGTTCATCACCAAATGCCCAGCTGGATGTACAGTCATTAACCTCTACCCAGACAACTCCATGACTGCCGTCCTGATAATAAAAACAATTCGCATTGGCTTGAGTAACCTGAATTCCTATCGTGGAACTATTGCGATACAGATCCCCGGTAAATGTGACAATCTCATCCCCGCTACCTGTCGGTACACTGCCATCAGATGCTACCACTTCCACCACAACCTGATGCGGACGCTGCGCCAGCAAACACACACACGCTAACAACAATAAAAGTAAAACAATACTTTTCTTCATTTTCACCTCCATTTTTTCTTATTACAAAATATTAAATTTTTTTTTTAGTATCCGATCTTGAGAATCAAGATACCTTGCTAATTTTTACACCTATACCTCGGAATTAATCCGATCAATAATTAATTTTTAGCCTATCTGCTGACTGCGATATTTTCTCATTTAAGTTCATAATGGGTTTTACACAATAAAATTCATCTCTTTTCCTCCCATTACTCAAAACTACGAATAACTATTCAGTTTAAAGTTGTCAATATATTTCTTAATAATACTGTTTTTTTTTTGTATATATAACAAGCTGTATAACCATTAAATGTAAAGCCATAGAAAACTTTATATCATAAAATCAGTTTCTTCTTTTATTTTCTTTAGTTAAATAATATTGGATAATATTTATCATCTGTCAATGTTTGCTCAGGGTGTATAATTATCTAACTGCAAGCAATAGTTAGTCTTATTTTTTATACATAAATTCAGAATACATTACGTTGATATAATTTAAATAATGTGTTATGCTGCCAATTTTCACAGATTAGTTCTGGCTGTCTGCTATTCAGATTAAAATCAATTAGCCGTTACTTGCTGACAAATACCAGCTTTTTCTGGATAAAAAAACTTAATCCAGCTAACATAATTAAGCAGCAAGCCTGGCTGATCAGACTGTTATATGACTTTCGTTCGACTAAATATTCCAGAAGCCAGCTATTCAGGAGGAAGATTAGACAGTATAAACTGATATATTTAAAAAATGAAATTAATAGATTTGATCCTGCTCTAAACGTCCAGAATCTCTGCAGCAGATACCCGCAGACAATCCCCACAATATATTCCCAGACCAAAGCTGTTTGATAACTGATCCCCATCAGGACAAGCACTACATATATAAGATACGTGAACAAAGTATTTATTCCACCAGCAACTACAAATTTGAATAACTTAATCATATTTCCTTTTGATCACATATTGCGGTTTGCGGTTTATGCTTAAAAATATTCGCCCGATGTATTCACCCAGCATCCCCAAAGCAATCAAGATCATTCCGGCAAAAAAGGACATCGCCACAAATAATGATGCGTAACCTAAAGGGATTTCCGGGTTCATGATTTTTTCAATTATTGTCAATATCCCCAGCACAAACCCTATTCCTGAAAAAATGAATCCGCAAACAATAGCAATCCTTAAAGGTATGATCGAGAAATTTGTGAACATATTGCTCCAGAGATGTATTAGTTTGCCAATTGTATATCCCGATTTCCCGACACTTCTTTTTCCATGCTTCACTGTCAGCGTCCCTATATGCTTTGTTATACCCAATATAATCCCATCAATATAAGGGAAAGGCAGTTCATAACAGATAATCTCTTTAACTATTTGGGCAGATATTATCTTAAAGCTGCAAAGATACAGTTCTGCAGGCTTTTTTAACATCAGATTTGCAACTTTATCATTGAACCAGCTTCCCAGATTACGCCCCGCACTATGTTCTTTATTATCGTATTGTGCATATACGACTTCATAACTGTTGTTTATCGCAAAATCAGCCAGCTTCAATGCTTCTTCTGCCGGATTCTGCCCATCGTCATCCATGATTATATGCCAGTCGCCTTTAGCTACATTCAAACCTGCCATCACGGCATTATGCTCACCAAAATTACGACTTAATTCCACATAGATCACGCGTCCCTCAAACCTGCCGTGTAATTCTCGACAAACCTTATCACTATCATCCTCTGAGCCATCATTTACTAGAATAATTTCGTGCTGATAATGGTCTTTGAATACACTTATTATACTACTGACTACTTTAGTGATAGTTTTCTCACTGTTATAGACCGGAATAATTATAGAAATCATCATGGTTTTAGCCATCCTTTTAGCAGACTGATCACAAATTCCTGTTCTTCTTCCTGCATAAACTCATTGATCGGTAAGCTTAATTCTCGAGCAGCGATATATTCTGCATTCTCGCAAGTTCCATATTTTCTGCCTTGGAAACCTGGCTGAGCATACACTGCCTCTGGGTAGTGCACTAACACATCGACTCCTTTGGAACCTAGATATTCCTTTAATCCATTTCTCTCATTAATAATTACCGGAAAAACATGATAACCTGATTTTGAATTTTGAGTCAAACTTATAAGTATTTCGTTGGGCAACCCCCGTGTATATCTTTCTGCTACTATCTTTCTCTTTTCCAATTTTTCTGATAAATACTGCAATTTAATTCTTAAAACCGCTGCCTGAATTTCGTCAAGTCTGCTGTTGATCCCTGGAATGGCATTAATTTCTCTCTCTTTCTGACCATAATTCCTTAATTGCTTTACTTTCTGAAACATCTCAATACTATTCGTAGCAATTGCTCCACCATCACCCAAAGCTCCCAGATTCTTGGAAGGATAAAATGAATAGGCTGCGCAATCACTCCAGTATCCCGCTTTTTCCCCAAAATACTCCGCTCCCACTGCCTGAGCACAATCTTCTATTAATACTAAACCATTTTGTCTGGCTATTACCTGGATTTTATCCATCTCACAGGCATTGCCCCATAAATGCACAGGCACAATTGCCTTTGTCCTCTCAGTAACCGCTGCTACTATCTTAGCTGGATCAATTAATCCAGTGTCCCCCTCGCAGTCAATTACAACCGGAACCCCGCCAGCTCGCTCTATCCCCGTAATTGTAGGATATGCTGTTAAACTGCTGGTGATAACTTCATCTCCAGGAATAATACCAGAAGCAATCAAAGCAAGCGTGATGGCATCTGTTCCTGATCCCACCCCAACAGCATATTCCTTGCCAGTATAGGCAGCAAATTCCTTCTCAAAAGCAGATAATTCCTCTCCCAGTATAAATCGCCCTCTGCGTAATACTCTGCTGATAACTGCTTCTATATCTGCTAATTCCTGTTTGTTCCAGCGGCTCAGATCTTGATATGCTACTTTCATTTATGGCAAAATTCCTTAAATTCCGCATAATCCCGGATATAATCCTGCTCATCAAAGAAATCAGAAGCCAGAACCAATATAACGCAATCACTGGAAAAATTGTTCATCACATGCCAGACACCGGCTCCCATATATACTCCCTTTTCAGGACTGTCCAGAGTTGTTTGCTCCTGCATTAATCCATCATCCAGCCATAATTCAAAGCTGCCATTCACGCAGAATATCGCCTGCTCCAACTCCTTATGAGCGTGTTTCCCCCGTACAGCTTCCGGATTATTGAGATTGTAGATGTAATATACTCTCTGGACTGAAAATGGTATATCAATAGCATTTTCCGCCACACACAAATATCCGTCAATGCCGTCTTTGATCGGCTTAAGATTTATCTGCTGCCAGCTATTTTTCTTCATTTTTCTTGAGTTTCAACATGAAATTTGTTCTCATCGCTTCTGCTAAAGCTTCCTGATATCCAGGATGCGGTTCTCCGCCCAGGTTCATGTATTGCCCGGCATCATACAAAGCTGCTTCCAGTTCATTTAAATGATAAAAGGATATTGACCGATTCAGCCAGGCATCGGTGTAGAGCGAATCGTGAACGATTACATACCCGAAATCTCTCACGGCCAGATCATATCTTTCCAGCTCCAGGAGAATAGTGCCTCTATTGTAAAATGCCTCCAGATATAGCGAGTCTCTTGTGGTCATCACATCAAAATCTGCAATTGCTGCCTTATAATTCTGCATTTTGTAATACAAGTTTGCTCTGTTATTATAAGCATTCAAATTATTTGCGTCAAGACTTATCGCTCTTTGATAATATCGTATAGCTGCCTCATTATCTGACCGCATCTCTGCTGCCAAACCCAGATTATTATATAACCCGCTGTTATAAGGTGAAAACTGCTTTGCCCGAGTGAAACAAAGGTCTGCTTCCTGCCAGCGTTCCTGCTTAGCATATACAAAGCCTAATTGATTATAGGCATCGCCAAAATTTGGCTTTTGCTTCAAAGCCCGTTGCAGATACTGCTCTGATTTATTATATTCTTTCTGTTCTTTAAACAACCTGCCCAGATTATAATTCGCCAGGGGATAGGCCGGATTTAGCTCTAAAGCCTTCCGGAAATCTGCTTCCGCCTTTGCATAATCACGCCTGTCAAAATAGCATAATCCTCTATTATTGAATGCTGAACTAAAAGTGGAATCCTGCTCTATTGCCGCTTCAAAGCTGCTCAAAGCTTCAATTTCTTCCCCCTTGTTTTGAAAAGCAATACCCAGATTATTATAATTATAAGCAGATACATTTTCACCACTTCGTTTTATATTACTCTGCCATAATACTACATCATTCTCCCACACCGGCACTTGAAAAGCACTCACCAGCACAAAATCCACTATCAGCAAACCAGAAATCACATACTTCGCTATACTGTATTTTGAGATCAATACTCCGATCGCCAGGCTTACACCCAGCAAAGAAAAATATATGTACCGATCCGCCACATTTGACCAGTTTTGAAACACAAAAGGCACTAAACCAGATACCGGCAGCATAGCAATCACAAATACTAGGTATCCCCAGACCAGCAGGGGCTTCTTCTGCCTGATCCGGTAAATCAGATATGCCAGTATAACCATCAGGACTGCACTAAGATAAAATTTCCAGTCTTGAACCAGAATCTCAGTTACATGACCATAGACAGGTCGCAGATTAAAGGGCAATATTATCTTGATAAAGAAAAAACCCAGATTATCAAGCCAGACAACCGGGCGCAGCAGAATCGGACTGTAAATCTCTTCCTTTACTCCTGGTTGATTAAGCATCTGGATAATTATTCCCGGAATCATTAATATTATATAGGGTACTTGCCTGAGTAAACTGCCCCTAAATCTGGATTTGTAGTATAATAAATCTAATCCCATAAAGATCAGCGGCAATCCTATCAAAGATGTACGGCTCAGGATTGATAGTCCATATCCAATAACTGAAATTACCAGATGAAGTGTTTTACCTGTCTCCTTATACTTCATAAAAAGCAGCAGAGAAACAAAACCCCAGAATGAAGCTATTAATACCTCATTTGCCGTCACCCAGGCTACCGATTCCACCTGCATTGGATGTATCAGAAATAATAATGCCCCGGCCAGAGCAGCAAACTTCTGCCGGATAATTTTCTTCAATATCAGGAAAACCAGCAAACTGTTTAGTATATGCATCACCAGACTGAACAGATGATAAATGAAAGGATTAAATTCATTTCCACCCGCCAGTTTTAATACTGCTCTTATTGTAAAAGTAACTGGTATGTACTTATCCCAATAGGATAAATGCCAAATTCCACCAAGGCTTTCCCAGTTGATCTCCTGTAAGTAGGGATTTGTTAATAGATCATCCATTAAGTCATCCCAGACAAATTCATAATGCAGCACCTGATAAAATGCCCCTATCCCAACTATGACAATTATTAAATATGGAAATAACTTTTTCATCATACTCCCTATTCTCATTGTATCAAGACCATCCCTGGTCTTGGTGTCTTTTAATCCCAGAGCTGGAAGCTCTGGATACAATGTATCAAGACCATCCTGGTCTTGGTTTCTCTTCAATCCCAGAGCTGGAAGCTCTGGATACAATGTATCAAGACCTGGTCTTGGTTTCTCTTCAATCCCAGAGCTGGAAGCTCTAGATACAATGTATCAAGACCATCCTGGTCTTGTTCTCTCTTCAATCCCAGAACTGGAAGCTCTGGATACAATGTATCAAGACCATCCTGGTCTTGTTCTCTCTTCAATCCCAGAACTGGAAGCTCTGGATACAATGTATCAAGACCATCCTGGTCTTGTTCTCTCTTCAATCCCAGAGCTGGAAGCTCGCATACATTGTATCAACATCCTGGTCTTGGAGTTTTCTTTTCAAAAAACTAACTAATCTGCCCTATTTCATCAATAAAATCTTCTGATTCTCCCGATAACTTCCATTCTGATAGCGTAATAGATAAATACCACTTGCCATTCCTGATGCATCCCAGACTATCTGATATTTTCCTTTTTCCTTAACGCCACTCACCAACTCCTCTACTAATTGCCCTTTGAGATTATAAACTGCCAGCCTGGTTTTCCCCGTCTGCTCAACATTATATACTATAGTAGTCTGCGGATTAAAAGGATTTGGGTAATTTCTCACCTGTCCTACCAGTATTATTTCGTCTCCAGTTTCGTCATTATTGATCACGTCATACTGCCACACCAGTTCATAATCATATTCATAATCACCTGAGGCTATGCACTTCACTTCAAAATATCCGTCTTCACTAAATATATTAGTAAATATCGAACTGGTCTCGCCCTGTAATTCATCATTCACATACCACTCATATGCCAAAGTCAGATCATCACTATCCATTAAAAATACTTCTATATACCCCATATCTACTATGTTACGCGTTGATGTCGGTATAAATGCATCAACAGGTGGAGTTAACACCCTGATACTATCTATGATCACAGGGTCTATAGGACGGTTACTGGCATTAGTAGGCACTTCACTGATAGCGTCCACCACATCCATCCCTTCTATGATATGACCAAAGATCGCATGTACATTATTAAGCCAGGATGTTGGCACTACTGTTATAAAATATTGCGAACCTCCCGTATTAGGTCCTGCATTCGCCATGGAAACCACGCCTCTCACGTGAGTAAGTTCGGGATGAAACTCATCAGGAATAGAATAACCCGGACCACCCATACCTGTCCCAGTCGGATCACCATCCTGGATCATGAAATCAGCAATAACGCGGTGAAAGATAATCCCGTCATAAAATTCGTCATTCACCAGATCACGAAAATTATATGCCGTGATCGGAACCAGGTCTTCCCGCAGTTCCGCTTTGAAATCTCCCATATTAGTTTTCCATTCCACTACTGTCTGCCCGTTAAGACATATTACGGCAACTAAAATAAGTAAAAAAATTAACTTTCTCATATTTTCCCCTTCATTGTATCAAGATCATCTTGATCTTGGTCTCTTTTCTATCCCAAAGCAGGATGCTCTGGATACACTGAGCTATCATCGTCATGCTGGCATCGTATCAAGATCATCTTGATCTTGGTCTCTTTTCTATCCCAAAGCAGGATGCTCTGGATACACTGAGCTATCATCGTCATGGTGGCATTGTATCAAGATCATCTTGATCTTGGTCTCTTCTTCTATCCCAGAGCAGGATGCTCTGGATACACTGAGCTATCTTGATCTTGGTGTCTTCTTCGTCCCAGAGCTGGAAGCTCTGGATACAATGTAACAGGGAGTCATCTCCAGCAATATCAAATCTTATATCTAAACTTCCAATCTCTCAATCCGGCCTTTTCGGCATTCAACCATACATAATTTATCTGATAATCGAATTCTTTATCATTTCTGATGATATGATTATAATAATCTTTATGCCAAAAATTGCCGGTCCTTCCAAGTATCTTATTTGCCTGATTAGCAGTATAAGATTTCCAGCTATGGATGATCTTATCCAAATCATCATTAAATGCCCTCACAATGGCATGTACATGATTTGGCATAATGCACCAGGCATACAACTTATATCTTTGTTCATTAAAATACATCAAAGCTGAGGATATCATCTGTGCTACTGATGCATTTTTTATATAACAGGTCCCTGTTCCGATGTCCAGATATTTATCAATTTTCTCTGAATAGAGAAATCTTAAGCGATCGGATTCCTCTAAGGATAGCGGTCTTCCTTTTTGCTTAGCAGATTCAATAATATCTATTCTTTCAAATTTCCACTTTCTGATAATTTCCTGCGGAAGTGAGTCCTGTAAACGGAAACAGATATGATAGATGGAATGCTCTAAAGTCCAGTGAGGTAAATATTCACCTTGTTTTTTTACTAAATCCATTTATCATCTCCTTAATTATCCCAGAGCAGGATGCTCTGGATACACTGGACCATCCTGGTCTTGGAGTCATTGTATCAAGATCATCTTGATCTTGGTCTCTTCTTCTAACTCAGAGCAGGATGCTCTAAATACACTGGACCATCCTGGTCTTGGAGTCATTGTATCAAGATCATCTTGATCTTGGTCTCTTTTCTATCCCAGAACATGATGCTCTGGATACACTGGACCATCCTGGTCTTGGAGTCATTGTATCAAGATCATCTTGATCTTGGTCTCTTTTCTATCCCAGAATATGATGCTCTGGATACACTGGACCATCCTGGTCTTGGAGTCATTGTATCAAGATCATCTTGATCTTGGTCTCTTCTTCTATCCCAGAGCAGGATGCTCTGGATACACTGGACCATCCTGGTCTTGGAGTCATTGTATCAAGATCATCTTGATCTTGGTTTCTTCTTCTAACCCAGAGCAGGATGCTCTAGATAC
>JAIPGP010000096.1 GCA_021735645.1 Candidatus Cloacimonadota bacterium | reverse complement strand
TGCTTCTGAAATTCAAAGAAACTTATCGTTTCATAATGTTTCATTAATAGACCTCCATTGAATATTTGATAGCAAATTTCCACCGAGTAATCTTATTGTCAAGTTTTACGGAGACAGCCGGATAGTCATTTAAATTTAATGACTAATTCGGGAGATAGTGCCGGCGGAGCAGTAATTGAGCTGCGTAACCTGAGCGGAGTGAACAGCCCATATAACTATCAAGTTGTCTACCCGGCAGAAGGCAATCTGGTGCTTGATAATATCTGGAAAGGCAATTATCAAATTTCTATTGCTATGGAATATTTTGAAGGATTAAGTAGTGAAGTGGAAATACTCGCTGATACCGAATTTGATTTTGAATTAATAGAACTGCTGCCGGGAGCAGAATTCGCCGGTGTATATGATTATTATCTGAGCTGGGACCCTGTACCTCAGAATCGGGCCTTTGAAAATTACACTATTTATCTGGATGGCAGCCCCGAACCACTGGGTATTGTAACTGAACCAGGTATAGACCTGGCAGCGGCTGGAGTGGATGCAGGTGAACATAGTGTAGAAATAATGGCGGTCTATAGCTCTGGAATATCTGCCGGAATAGTAACTGAATTTGAGGATGGCAGTTCACTTAATTATGAATTGCTGGCATATTTCCCCTTTGATAGTAGTTATAATGATATTGAAAGCGGCTGGATTGGTGAAAGCTCTGGCGTATCACTGACAGAAACACCTTTTGGGAATGGGGCAGTTTTTAATGGTGGAGCTTTTATCACCGTACCCGCAAACCCGGAATTAACCGAAGCTGCTCTGCATTACACAACCCTTTTCTGGATCAATGCGGATAGCTTGAATAGCGGCTGGCGAGGTGTAATCGGCAGACCGGGACGCAATCAGTGTGCCTGGCTGAATGCTGATGCGGATTATGTGCATCACAGATTTCATACCGCAGGCGGAGGCACAAATGATGGTGCACCAAATACGCCAAATGGCAGTTTTCACTGGGAAGAATGGAATCAGGTGGCAATCGTCAATAATGGCTTAACGGCTAAAACCTATATCAATGGAGAATTACTGGCATCCGGCAAACTGAACAGTGCCCTGGTGGCTGACAGCACCGAAATGTATATTGGCAAATCACCTGAAAGTCTATCTGCGGAAGGTTATTTGTATGGCATTTTGGATGAAGTGCGAATGTGGAACCGCGGTTTGTCCGATGCGGAATTGCGGGAACTCTATCTGACCGAAGTAGAAGTGCTGGGCACCGGAACACTGTCTGGTATGGTCACTGATGCTGAAAACGGAAATGGCGTGGAAAACGTTTTAGTGGAATTGGGCATTTATGAAGCACTTAGTGGAGCCGACGGCAGCTTTGAAATAGAACTGCCGGCAAGAACTTATGATATCAGATTCAGTCTGGGAGAATATCTGGTGCAGTGGGAATATGATTTCGTGGTGCAGGCTGGAGAAGTGAATGAGCTGGAATTTATTTTTGAACTTACAGATTCAAATGAAAATGAAGTCGAACCAGCCGGACTGATAAGCGTTAGCAATTATCCCAATCCGTTCAGCAGCAGCCAGCGGAGCAGCGGCACCACTTTCCGGATCAGACTGGATCAGACTGCAGAAACTGAAATGGAACTGGGAATTTATAATATTAAAGGACAAAAAATCTGGCAAAATTCTTTCGCTGTGGTTCCCGGATTGAATGAATACTACTGGTGTGGCAGAAACCGCCAGGGAGATGCTTGTGCTGCCGGTATTTATTTTTATCAATTGAAAAACAAAAAAATTCGGGAAAGTGGTAAGTTATTGATATTAAGATAATTTAAGAATATATTCCCGTTTTAGGAACAGCCCTGTAAAACTCCTTATTTTATTAATTTGTAATAATATAAGGAGTTTTAACCCAAAGTATCAGCTATGATAGATAGCTTGACAAAAAAAAAGTAAAATTTTGATTGTGTGGGAAAGAAGGTAGGGATGGTGAATGACTGAAAATAATAATTTCGTGAAGTATGATGTAAATTTGAAAGAATGGATAAATAAGTTATACACTGATATTGACTCCATGCGTAGCTTTCTGGAAAAGCACAGCTTCAACGTTACTCGGGCAGACCTCGATTTATCCAGTCATTACCGGGAAAATAATTGTCAAAAACTTGAATATGAAATTCTGGAACTTGAACCCGTTTTTAATGGACATGACTACTGTACAGATTTTGTGATACGTAAACTGAGTAATGAATTATCCGAAAGTGATTTTTTTACTGAACGGGAAGTTACTGCTAAGACATTAAGTGATTTTTTGGATAATGGGGGCAAGAAACTGTTAAGCAGTTTCAAGGAATCCTACCAGTATAAAAAACCAGTGATCTTTGAATATTTTCATCAGCTCAATCACAAAGCTTACCGGATTATTACTCAACCGGGTGACATTTTGATTGTTTTGCTGCAGGACATCACTTCTGAGCAGATTTACCATCTGGACATGAAACGTTATGAAAATCTATTCAGTAAGGCTCAGGAAATTTCCAGCAGTGGTTTTTTTCAATATAACACCTATAAT
The DNA here is from genome assembly GCA_021735645.1 of Candidatus Cloacimonadota bacterium. Lineage (GTDB taxonomy): Bacteria > Cloacimonadota > Cloacimonadia > Cloacimonadales > TCS61 > Stygibacter. The sequence goes on along the minus strand of JAIPGP010000096.1, from coordinate 11,821 downwards.
CAGGAACTGTATGTAACTGAAGGTGCCTTGAATATTTTTGAGTGCCCACGCAATATGAATGCCACAGAGCGGATCCGGTTGAAGGATTATATTCGCTGTGTGCATGATGACGATAAAGAACATGTATTATCAATGATATCCGAAGAAAAATTAACTTCCAATCTTGATTATGAGCATCGCATAACCCTCAGAGAGAAAGTGAAATATGTTCATGTGATCGGCTCTGCCTTTTATGATCCCATAGATGACAGTATTTCTCTGATCGGAACTGTGGAGGATATCACTTCCTTGAAAGAAGTTATCAATGAGCTGAAACGGGTGAAAACTATCTTGAACGAGATCGAGAAAGTATCTCAGATTGCTTATTGGGAATATGAATTCAGCAGTGATAATTTTACCGGAACTTCCGAGGCAATTGATATTCTGGGTGTAACAGAGGCAGACCTGCCACTAAGTTTTGGTGATTTTTTGCATCTCGTGCATGAGGACGAGCGGGAAAAGTTTTATGCAGCTTTTCATCAGAGCCTGTCTGAGCATCGGGATTGGGAAAATGATTTCCGGATCGTAGATAAATTCGGCGTTGAGAAAAAAGTCAATTTTATCTGCCGTAATAGGTTTGACTCCAAAAATAAACCTCTGAAATCCAGGGGATTCTTGAGTAACCAGACAGAATTAAAAAATTATAAGCATGACTCCCGCAAATTGAAACAGGTGAAAGAAGAACTGTCAGCATTACAGTCAAGCTTTGAACAGCAGTTAAGTGACCAGTTATTTAATATTCGCAAGCAGGATAATTATAGTATTCAAAAATTCAAATTTGAGGCAATAAATGATCTGTTAGCCCATTTATCCAGACATTGGCTTGATGCCTTGAATGTCGTATCTGCCCAGATACATAATTGGGCGGAAGCTTATGAATTTGATGAATTGACCCCTGAGAGCTTTCAGCAGATGTATGACACCGTGAAAAGCCAGATAGCAGGGATGAGCAAAAAAATGAACTTTTTCCAGAAGTATAATTCAACAGGAAAAAATGTGCAGCGTATTGAGTTGAAGTCTGCTTTGGAAGAAATGTTGGAAATAAGCACAGAGTCCTTATCAGCGCAGGGTATATTGCTGGAAAATGCTATTGAACCTGATTGCCAGTTAGATGCGGATATCCAGGAATTATCTCAGGCATTGCAGGAGATCATTAATAATTCCCGGGATGAACTTTTATTCCGGGGAACCGAAAAACCCGTAATCAAGATAAAGTCACGAAGAGATGGCGAGGCAATAATCATCACTATCTCAGATAATGCGGGCGGAATAGCAGCTGGAGATTTAGACAGAATTTTTGAACCCTATTACTCATCAACGGAGAAATCAAACGCTACGGGATTAGGACTTTATATGAGTAAAATGATCATTGAAAAAAACATGAAAGGTACAATAATTGCCCAAAATCATAACTCCGGGGCATTGTTTGAAATTTCGGTTCCAGCAGTAAATTAAATATAGTTGGTTCATGAGCAAATTTAAGATAGTATCATCCTATCAGCCAAAAGGTGATCAACCGGAAGCTATTGCTGAACTTACCTCCGCCATATTGGCTGGGGAACGATATCAGACACTACTGGGAGTAACAGGTTCAGGTAAAACATACACTATTGCCCAGGTGATCGCTCAGGTACAAAAACCTACCTTGGTTATTTCACATAACAAAACTCTCGCTGCTCAGCTATATGGTGAGTTTTGCCAGCTGTTTCCCGATAATGCAGTTGAATTCTTTATTTCATATTACGATTACTATCAGCCCGAAGCTTATCTTCCCGGACGTGATATCTATATAGAAAAAGATGCTGATATTAATAAACAAATAGAGAAACTGCGTCTGCGTGCTACCATGTCTTTGATGGAAAGACGTGATGTCATCATTGTAGCCAGTGTGAGCTGCATCTATGGACTGGGCACTCCTGAAAACTATCGTGAAGCTTTGATCCGGCTGAAAAAAGGTGATGTTATTCCCCGGGATAAATTGCTGCGTCAACTGGTGAAGATTCATTACGGCAGAAATGATGTGGCATTTGAAAGGGGAACTTTCCGGGTGCGAGGCGATACTATAGAAGTCTATCCTGCTTATATGGAGCATTCCGTACGTCTGGAATTCTTTGGTAATGAACTGGAACAGATTTCTCGAATAAATCCTCTGGATAATAAAGTGCTGGAAACTGTAGATGAATATCCTATATATCCGGCAAATCATTTTATCACTACCTCGGCATCTCTGAATAAAGCGATCGGGACAATTAAATCTGAACTGAAGCAGCGCATAGATCATTTTGAGAAGAATAATAAACTGATAGAAGCTCAGAGAATAGAACAACGGACACTTTTTGATATTGAAATGCTGCAGGAACTGGGCTATTGCTCCGGCATAGAAAATTATTCGCGACATCTCATCGGGTCAGAACCCGGAAGTCCACCCTATACACTCCTGGATTATTTCCCGGATGACTTTATGATCGTAATTGATGAATCTCATGCCAGTATTCCGCAGGTGAGAGCTATGTTCAATGGCGATTATGCCCGGAAAAAGAATTTAGTGGAATACGGATTCAGACTGCCCTCCGCTTTTGATAACCGCCCTTTGAAATGGGAAGAATTTGAAGCTCGACTGAAACAGGTTATTTTTGTGTCTGCCACTCCGGCAGAATATGAACTTGATAAATGCCAGGGCGTCATTGTGGAACAAATTATCAGACCCACAGGTCTGCTTGATCCCGAAATAGTGGTGAGACCCGTTTCCACTCAGGTTGATGACCTCATGGAGGAAATCAGAATTCGTACCCCCCTCGGAGAAAGGATTCTGGTGACTACCTTGACCAAAAGAATGGCTGAAGACCTGGCGACTTATCTAAATAGAGCAAATATTAAAGCCAGATACCTGCACAGTGAAATTAAAACCATGGAACGAGCAAATATCATCCGGGAACTAAGGCTGGGTAAATTTGATGTCCTGATCGGTGTAAACCTGCTGCGAGAAGGCTTAGACCTGCCGGAAGTTTCTCTGGTGGCTATCTTTGATGCTGATAAAACAGGTTTTCTCCGCTCTGTACGCAGCCTCACCCAAACTTCAGGCAGAGCTGCCAGAAATGCCAACGGTAGAGTTATATTTTATGCCGACAACCTCACGGATACTATACAGACAGTTATACGGGAAACAAGCCGCAGAAGAGAAAAGCAAATTGCTTATAATCAAGAACATAACATCACACCGGTATCTATCAAAAAAAATATTGACGAGATAATGACCTCCACAACTGTGGCAGCCGGATACAAAGAAAAGGGTATTCCTAAAGATAAAGTTGATTTTAGGGAATATCTGGAACTGGAGTCCAAGGAAAAAGTTATTTCCTTGTTGCGTAAGGAAATGAATATAGCCGCCCAAAATCTGGATTTTGAAAAGGCTGCTGAATTACGCGACAGAATATTTGAACTGGAAGAAATATAAAAAAACAGGAGAAAGAGGTTAGATGGCACTAGCAGATACTGAGCCGCTGCCTTCCCCGGTCAGCGGAATTTTTTTTTTGAGCAGGGGAAGACCGGATAAAATCCGGGATGCTTTTCTCAGTAACTACTCTAATCACTAACTCCACAGACAATTAACTATTATGAAAGAAAAAATTATTTAATATAAATCGGAGGAATCATGTCAGAAAAGGTAGAGAAAAACCGCGACGGCCTTATTATTAAGCAGGCTGATACACCTTTGAAGATGCAGGTTGAAGTCAACGAAGTCAAATATGAAGGTGACTATCGTAAGGCTCCAGTTTTCATTTTTCATGACTGGTGCAAGAAGTGCGGTATTTGTGTAGCATTCTGTCCCACGAAAGCCTTAGGGCGTAAGCTTGACGGATCACCCTTTGTAGAGCATCCTGAAAAATGCATTCACTGTGAAACCTGCGACAAGCTATGTCCTGATTTTGCAATAACCGGAGCAAAAAGGTAAGGAAATTATGGAAAGAAAAAAACCAGTATTAATGCAGGGAAATGAAGCTGTGGCACGTGGTGCTGTAGATGCAGGGATCAATTTCTTTGCCGGTTACCCTATCACTCCTTCTACCGAGATTACAGAATTTATGTCCCGCGAGTTGCCTCGCCGGGGTGGCGTTTTTTTGCAGATGGAAGATGAAATCGCCAGTATCGCGGCTATTATTGGCGCCTCTTTAGCAGGTGCAAAAAGTATGACCGCTACCAGCGGTCCCGGTATCTCTTTAATGGCTGAAGGCATTGGATACGCCAAAATGATCGAACAACCCTGTGTTGTTGTTAATGTCATGAGGGGAGGACCTAGTACAGGATTACCTACCCAGCCATCCCAGGCAGATATTCAGCAGGCTCGCTGGTGTAATCATGGCGACGCTCCCGCTATTGCACTATATCCATCTTCTGTTCTGGAGTGTTATGAATTAACTATTAGAGCAGTTAACCTGGCAGAAAAATACCGGACTTGTGTAATGGTTCTTTCTGATGCCATGTTAGGTCACATGCGTGAGCCCGTGAACCTGCCTGACCTGGAACATGTGAATATAATCGAACGGATCAAGCCTACTATTCCTCCCGAATGGTATAAACATTATCCGGATAATGCTAAGTATCGGGCACCTTTAGCCTCTTTTGGTGATGGCTACCGCTTTCATGTAACCGGACTGGCTCATGATGATCTCGGATTCCCCACTACTCGACCCGATGAAGTGGATAGGATGATGAAACGCCTTAAAAACAAGATCAGCCAGAATATCGAAGACCTGGTGCAGGTTGAGCTTTTTGGTGATGAAAGTGCCAGAATAGCTATTTTTGCTGCCGGTATCACAGCCAGAGCAGCTAAGGCGGCTATTGAAATCGCTCATCAGCACGGTAAAAAATTATTACTGGTGAGACCTTTAACTATCTGGCCCTTCCCGGATGAGGCAGTACATACATATCTGAGTGATAAAAAAATGATCATCGTGCCGGAATTGAATCAAGGTCAGTTGTCAATCGAGATCAAGCGGATACTCGGGAAGTCAAAGAAAACGCGTAAAATAGTTGAAGTACATAAAGTTACTGGAGAATTAATCACTCCTGAAGAGATTTTGAAAGCTATGAAGGAGGATAACTAACATGAAAAAGATACCTCAAAAAGAAATTCATAAATATCTGCGTCATAATAAAAAATTCCCCCACGTCTGGTGTCCCGGCTGTTCAGATGGAATAGTACTGGGAGCCACTATTAGAGCGATTGCTGAAATAGGCTGGGAAAAAGATGATTGTGCCATGGTTTCCGGTATTGGCTGTTCTTCACGTATGCCGGTATATGTGGATTTCAATACTGCTCATACCCTGCATGGCAGAGCTATTGCCTATGCCACGGGTATTAAGATGGCAAAGCCTTCCTTGAATGTCTGTGTGGTCACCGGTGATGGAGATGCCAGTGCTATTGGCGGAAATCATCTCATCCACGCCTGCCGCCGCAATATCAATCTTACTGTTATTTGCATAAATAACCATATATATGGCATGACTGGCGGACAGTATTCACCCACCACACCTCATGATGCCATTGCCACAACCATGCCCTACGGAAATATTGATAACGTCTTTGACCTCTGTAAACTCACCATTGGTGCCGGAGCCACATTTGTAGCCCGAACCACAGCTTATCATGCCACTGAAATGCAATCGATCATTAAGGCAGGCTTTGAGCATAATGGCTTTTCGTTTATTGAAGTTATGTGCGCCTGTCCGGTTATTTACGGTAAACTGAATAAGCAGGGCGATGCTCCTCAAATGATGAGAGATCTCAGAGATAGTTACGTACCGTTGATCACCTATGAAAAACTTAATGCAGACGAAAAACAGGGACAATTCCCTCGCGGGATTTTCAAGAATGAAGTTGCTCCTGAATATTCCGAAAGGTATGCAGCATTAGTGGAATCACTTCAATCAGTGAAAGGAGAAGGTGATGAGTAAATCGGAAAAGCCTCAGAAATTAGAAGTAAGATTGAGCGGAAGCGGGGGTCAGGGTTTATTGACTGCCGGCTTGATATTATCACAGGCAGGAGCATTACAGGGTTTGAATGTTACCCAGACCCAGAGTTATGGTGCCGCCTCCCGCGGCGGGTCTTCACGCTCTGATGTAATTATCAGTGATGAACCGATCTTTTACCCGGAAGCAACCAGATTTGATGCTCTGGTGGCTCTCACTCAGGAATCTTATGATAAATTCAATCCCAACCTGCGTGAGGAAGGTGTTTTGATCATTGATACCGTTTTTGTGAAAAACTATACGATCTCATCACAGGATATATACGCTTTACCCTTTACTCAGATAGCTATGGAAAAACTCGGTACCAGCTTATTTACGAATATTATTGCCCTCAGTTTTCTGGTGAAAGTCACTGGTATTGTCACAGATAAATATCTCAAAGAAGCCATAAAGGATTTTAAACCTGAATTTGCTGAATCAAATATCAAAGCTATGAAACTCGCTTTTAAACTGGCAGAAGAATATGATCAACCGGCGCAGGAAAAGCTATGATCCAAAAAGTCAGTCATATTGGCATAGCAGTAAGGGATCTGCAGGCTGCTATTGAGGTTTATAAGAAACTGGGACTGGTTGTGGAAGGCATCGAAACTGTGGAAAGTCAAAAAGTCCGGGTTGCTTTTTTGCCTATTGGCAAAGAAGTCCGTATCGAGCTTCTAGAACCGACCTCAGATGAAAGCCCTATTGCCCGGTTTATCGAAAAAAAAGGCGAAGGCATCCATCACCTGGCACTGGCGACTGATAACATTGAGAATGAACTGAAACAGGCAGAAGCTCAGGAACTGCAGTTAATTGATAAAACTCCCCGCCAGGGTGCTCATCATGCTTCAATCGGATTTTTACATCCTAAAGCCATGAAAGGCGTGCTTTTGGAACTTTGTCAGGAAAAAGACGGGTAAATCTGTCGAATATTAAAGACCAGACTGCTCAGACTGGTCTTTTTTCTTGTTTATAAAATAGATTATTAGATAATTGGAGGATATATGGCAGTTGTAGAAAAAATTGCCGAACTTAGGAGTAAGCGGGAAAAAGCCCGGCTTGGCGGTGGTGAAAAAAGAATCAATGCCCAGCATGAAAAAGGAAAGCTTACTGCCAGAGAACGGATTGAAGCACTGGTTGATCCAGATAGTTTCGAAGAATTTGATATGTTTATGGAGCATACCTGTCATGATTTTGGCATGGAAAAAAAGAAGTTTGCCGGTGATGGAGTTGTTACTGGTTGCGGCACTATTGATGGGCGTATTGCCTATATATTTGCTCAGGATTTCACCGTAACCGGAGGTTCACTTTCCAAAACCAATGCCGAAAAAATCTGTAAAGTAATGGATATGGCAGTTAAAATGGGTGCCCCCATGATCGGCTTAAATGATTCCGGCGGAGCCCGGGTGCAGGAAGGCGTTGATGCGCTTACAGGTTATGCCTCAATTTTTTACCGTAATGTCCGCGCTTCCGGCGTTATCCCCCAGATATCTGCTATTATGGGTCCTTGTGCCGGCGGTGCAGTATATTCACCAGCTATCACTGATTTCATTTTTATGAATCAGCAAACCAGCTATATGTTTGTTACCGGTCCCAAGGTAGTGAAAACTGTGCTCAATGAAGATGTCACTACCGAAGCTTTAGGCGGTCCGGAAGTACACAGCCGCAAAAGTGGTGTCGCTCATTTCGTGAGTGATAGTGAATTAGAAACCATTCTGCTGATCCGTAAGCTCATCAGTTTTCTGCCTTCCAATAATATGGAAGAACCGCCCTATAGCAAATCCAGTGATCCTATTGATCGAAGGTGTGAGGAATTAAACCGGATTATGCCCGAAAACGCTAATAAACCATATAATATTCTGGATGTAATCGAAATAATAGTTGATAGTCATGAATTTCTGGAAGTTGCCCGTAATTATGCCCAGAATATCGTTGTCGGGTTTGCCCGTATGAATGGACATTCCGTAGGTATAATCGCTAATCAGCCCAAAGTTCTGGCTGGTGTTCTGGATATTAATGCCTCAGTGAAAGCTGCCCGTTTTATCCGCTTCTGCGATTCTTTCAATATCCCGCTAGTGGTTCTGGAAGATGTACCCGGCTTCCTGCCCGGTTCCAATCAGGAGCATAATGGCATTATCCGTCAGGGTGCTAAAATTCTTTATGCTTTTGCGGAAGCTACTGTTCCCCGGATCACGATTATCCTCCGTAAAGCTTATGGCGGTGCTTATTGTGTCATGAACAGCCGTGAAATGGGGGCTGACCTCGTTTATGCCTGGCCCACTGCAGAAATTGCCGTTATGGGTCCCGCCGGTGCCGTGGAAATTGTCTTCAATAAAGAAGTTGCTGCTGCTCAGGATGCTGCCGAAATGGCAAAAACCAAAGAAAATGAATATCGGGAGAAATTCGCCAATCCCTACGTGGCTGCCAGTAAAGGCTATATAGATGACGTTATTGAACCTGCTCAAACCCGGTTCCGGATTATTCGCGCCCTGGAAATGCTCGCTACCAAAAGAGAAACTAATCCACCCAAAAAACATGGTAATATCCCCCTCTAAACAGGAAAATTTATATGAAATATAAGATATTTCTTACCCTGGTTCTGCTGATCATTGCTGGCACTCTGCTAATGGCAAAGCCGACACTGAATGCTGATATGACTATCAGGCAGATCAGCGAAACTTCTAAAATACCTGTCCGTAAAGTGATTGAATACCTCCAATTAGATAATGAGGTGGATGTGAATACTCCTCTTAAAGAACTGAACATTAATGCTGATGACCTGCAGAAAATGGTGGCAGCCTATAAGTCTCAGCAAAATAAATACTATCTCGGTATTGTAATTGTCGGTATGGGTACTGTGTTTGCCAGCCTTTTTCTAGTAGCTCTCATTATCGCTCAATTACGGCATCTGGATAAGAAAAAAAGCCTCACCCAGATTCTACCAGCCTTCTCCAGCTCAGGACTGCAAAGCGACCAGGAAGATGATATCGTGGCTGCTATCATCACCACTATTTATCTGTATGAACTGGAAGTGGAAGAAAGTAATAAATTGCTGCTCACCTGGAGACGCGCCCCGCTTAGTATGTGGAAAGCGTCTAATTATATACCTATGAATGAAATAGACCCTTCAAGGAGAAAGTAATGAAAAAATATAAACTGACAATTAATCAGAAGGAATACGAAACTAAAATCGTTGATTATTCCGACTCCCGGGCTATTGTGAAGGTGAATGGTCATGAATATGAAGTCAATATTGCCCAGGATACTAAAGCTGTTACCCAGATCGTTCGCTCACCCAAAAAATCACCTGACATTGAAATGCTCAGCTCCAGCGGGAAAAAAGCAGCAGTTGTTACTCCCGGCACAGTTGTTTCTCCTATTCCGGGTTTAGTGCTGTCTATTAATGTCAAGGTAGGAGATACTGTCGCCCAGGGTGATACTATTATTATCCTGGAAGCCATGAAAATGGAAAGCGAAATTGCGTCCACTGCTGCCGGTACAGTTAAAAAGATTCTTGTAAAAGAGCAGCAAAGCATTCAGGAAAACGACCCGATCATCGAAGTCGGATAAGCTCAGGGAGTAAAGATATGTCTGAATTTCTCAGTTTCTTTTCAACTACCGGTTTCTATTATCTCTTCCAGAATGGCAGTTATCTCTACCTGATCATGCTGGCAATTGGCTGCTTCTTTATATATCTGGGTATTGCCAAAAATTATGAGCCTCTCCTTCTGGTGCCTATCGGCTTTGGCGTTATTATTGGCAATATGCCTGGTGCCGGAGCTTATGGCGTATATACCGAAGGTTCTGTATTCAATATTCTCTATCTGGGAGTTAAGCTGGGCTTTTATCCGCCCCTCATCTTCCTGGGTATCGGTTCAATGACGGATTTTTCTACTCTCATAGCAAATCCTAAGCTGATCCTTTTAGGTGCTGCTGCCCAGTTCGGCATCTTTGCCACGTTCATTGGCGCACTCCTTTTGCATTTCAATGTTTTTGAAGCTGGTGCAATTGGCATCATTGGCGGTGCTGATGGTCCCACCTCAATTTTCCTTTCCACTAAACTGGCTCCTCATCTGCTGGGACCCATCGCTATTGCTGCCTATTCATATATGGCACTGGTGCCCGTGATCCAGCCGCCTATCATCAAATTACTCACCACCCGCAAGGAACGAAATATCCACATGAAAACACCCCGACTGGTCACTAAACGTGAAAAGATCATCTTCCCGGTTATCGGGCTTATCATTACTGTGCTTATAGCTCCTGGTGCAATTCCACTGCTGGGTATGCTCTTCTTTGGTAATATTCTCAAAGAATCCGGCGTCACAGAACGACTCGCCCGCACTGCCAGTAATGCAATTATAGATATTGTCACTATTCTGCTGGGTCTTTGCGTAGGTGCCAGCACTCAGGCTATCAGAATGGTCGATGGTGTAAATATGGGCTTTCTCACTGCCTCATCCATCAAGATTTTTGCCCTGGGCGCTTTAAGCTTCTGCATTGCTACCGCCGCTGGTGTGATTTTTGCCAAGCTCATGAATGTTTTCCTCAAAGACAAGATCAATCCCATGATCGGCGCTGCCGGTGTGAGTGCCGTGCCTGATAGTGCCCGCGTGGTTCATCACCTCGGACAAGAATATGACCGCAGCAATTTCCTGCTCATGCACGCCATGGCTCCCAATGTAGCCGGTGTGATCGGCTCAGCAGTTGGTGCCGGAGTCCTACTCGGTATCCTCGGTTTCTCATAAAAATCGTGAGTCGTGAGTCGATGACTGAAAGACTGCGAGACTTCTGGACTTCATGACTACAAGACGGAAAGAGGGGGAGAAGAGAAGATGGGAAGGTTAGAAGGTTAGAAGGTTAGAAGATACGAAAACATGAAGATGAGAAAGTGCGTATCCAGAGCTTCCAGCTCTGGGATTACATATAATATAAAACCCAAGACCAGAATAGTGAAGAGAAATCCAAGGTGATAAAGTGCGTATCCAGAGCTTCCAGCTCTGGGATTACATATAATATAAAACCCAAGACCAGAATAGTGAAGAGGAATCCAAGGTGAGAAAGTGCGTATCCAGAGCTTCCAGCTCTGGGATTACATAAAATATAAAACCCAAGACCAGAATAGTGAAGAGGAATCCAAGGTGAGAAAGTGCGTATCCAGAGCTTCCAGCTCTGGGATTATATATAATATAAAACCCAAGACCAGAATAGTGAAGAGGAATCCAAGGTGAGAAAGTGCGTATCCAGAGCTTCCAGCTCTGGGATTATATATAATATTAAACCCAAGACCAGAATAGTGAAGAGGAATAGAAAGTGCGAAGGTGTGTATAGAACTCCTTCGTACCCTGATATAGAGCACGGATTTAATAATGCAATCAACTTCATATTATGCCATAAATTAAAATCAGTGCTAATCAGTGAAATCCGTGGCATCAGCGTTCTATTCCTGGTTCCATAACCCTTAACTCTTTACTCAGAACCAAACATCTCTGTGGTAAAATATCGTGAGTCGAGGTTCGTGAGTCGTGAGTCGAAATATAATTCAAGACATCCTGGTCTTGATCAGATGCAATGATCAGCATCTTCCAGCCATTCCCTCTGTGTTCACAGTGGCCTCTGTGGTTAAAAATAAATTGACCCAAGTTTACCACTAAATTTTCTTTTTCATCAATTTTGCAGAATCTAACCATATACCTGAAATCATAAAGGTATAATTTACAATGGATTGCTTTTTTGGGTATAAAATATTTTATTCAAATAGTGGCTAAATGGCAA
>JAIPGP010000007.1 GCA_021735645.1 Candidatus Cloacimonadota bacterium | reverse complement strand
CAGTAATAGATAACAGTCGCCAGACAATTGCCACCCTCAATATTCAGGGTGAGAGTGTGGAGACGGTTCATTTTGCGGTCTATGATCTGAGTGCTAATGCCGTATATGGAGTATCCTATAGCACCATGAGCAATCCGGGTAATGATATCGGCTATCCACCTGATATGCTGCCCATAGCAGCAATCAGTAGTGGTGGAACAATACCAGGTGGATTCCCGCGTCCCTGGGATGTAGTAACCTATACTAATACCACAGTAGCATATTGTGAAGTAACAATAGATGGGGTTTCAGCATCAGTAAATGATGAAGTTGGTGTTTTTGTAGGTTCAGAATGTAGAGGTACTGGAAGCATTGTATTAAATGATGGAATCACAATTACAACAATGAATATTCAGGGTGAAAGCATTGAGACAGTCAATTTTGCAGTTTATGATGCCAGTATGGATGCAGTTTATAATGTAGCTTTTACAACCCAAACTATGCCAGGTGGAAATCTTGGATATCCTCCCAATTTGCTTCCTGTACATGCCAGCAGTTCCAGAGGATTAGAATTATCACATTCACGCACCGAATTTCCACGTCCCTGGAGTGTAGTAAATTACACCAACAGCACAGTAGCTTATTGTAATGTAACCATAGATGGTGAATTAGCTGCAGTGGAAGATCAGGTAGGCGTTTTTGTCGGGACAGAATGTCGAGGAATAGGTTACATAGAGCTTATTGAAGGTCAATCGATCAGCAGTATGAATATCCAGGGCGAACTAGCCGAGACAGTCCACTTTGCCGTCTATGACAGTAGTGTAGATGAAGTGATCGGAGTCTCTTATACTACAATGACCAGTCCTGGTAATGATCTTGGTTATCCTCCGAATTTACTGCCAATTGCAGCAGCAACGGAGATAATACCAGTACTTGCCAATTGTTTTACAGGTGAAACTCTGGATGTATTGTTCCCGATAGGCGAATATGAAGTGACATTGACCGTAACAGACGATGATGGAGCCACTGATAGTGAAACTACAGTTGTAACTGTAATAGAACATAATTATGCACCTGTTGCGGATGCAGATGGCCCATATCAGGAAGATGCGGATTTCAATGGACTGGGACTTATTAACCTTGATGGTAGCGGGTCTTATGATTTGGATGGCGAGATAGTAAATTATGAATGGTGCTGGTATGGTCAAGGGTCAGAATTTTATCCGAGACCTTGGCTACCGGTAGTATATTCCAATAGTACCATAGCTTATGGCGTTGTCACTATTGATGGTGAAAATGCAGCAGAATATGATGAAGTAGGTGCATTTATTAATGGTGAATGCAGAGGTATAGGATATGTAAATATCCAGAATAGCGATGGATTGGTAACTATGAATATTCAGGGTGAAGAACCAGAAATAGTTCATTTTGCCGTGTATGATGTTAGTGAAGATGAAATCTGTCAGGTTTCATACTATACACAAACAGACCCGGGAAATGATATTGGTTATCCACCGGATTTATTACCAATTGCTTCTTATACATCTGGTTATTCACAAGGTGTTCAGGTCTTCCCACGTCCATGGAATGTTGTTAATTATACAAATAGTACTGTGGCATATGGGGAAGTAACTATAGATGGAATCCCGGCATCTCCTGGAGATGAAGTGGGAGCTTTCGTTGATGGTGAATGTAGATCAGTAGGTTATGTGGTTGATAATGATGGTCAGTCAATAGTATCCATGAACATTCAGGGAGAATCAGTTGAATTAGTAAATTTTGCAGTATGGGATGCCAGCGTAGGAGAGATTGCAGGTGTTTCATTCAGCACTTTCACTAATCCGGGATATAACATTGGTTACCCGCCAGATCTTCTGCCTATAGCTGCTTCCGGCTCCTTAAATCGTAATGAATTCCCGCGTCCCTGGGCTGTTGTTAATTATACCAATAGCACAGTAGCTTATGGAGAAGTAACTATAAATGGTTTCCCGGCATCTCCTGGTGATGAAGTAGGAGCTTTTGTAGGCGATGAATGCCGTGGCACAGGAACTGTCACAGATGATGTTCGAACCTCTATAGTGAGTTTGAATATTCAGGGTGAAACCGTTGAAATAGTGAATTTTGCTGTCTGGGATGAAAGTGAGAATGAAGTATTGCAGGTAGTATATACCACGATGACTAATCCGGGACATGATATCGGATATCCTCCGAATCTATTACCAATTGCCGCATCAAGTGAAATACAATCTGATATCTTAAATTGTGTTCAAGGTGAATATGTTGATGTCTATTTCCCAACCGGAACTTACGAAGTAACCTTGACGGTAACAGATGATGATGGAGCAGTAGCTACTGATCAAACAACAGTAACTATTAATGATTATAACTACATTCCAGTAGCAGATGCCAATGGTCCTTATGAAGCTGTAGCAGAAACTGGTGGTGTAGCTGGTGTACAACTTGATGGCAGTGGTTCTTATGATCTGGATGGCTCTATTGTAAATTATGAATGGTGCTGGCTGGGTGGTGGAAGTGCAATATTCCCACGTCCATGGACTGTTGTGAATTACACTAACAGCACAGTAGCTTATTCCCGTGTAACAATTGATGGTGAAAACGCGACAATTCGTGATCAGGTTGGTGCTTTTGTTGGAAGTGAATGCAGGGCAATTGGATCAGTTTTTATTGATAATAATCATTCATATTCAACTTTCAATATCCAGGGAGAAATTGAAGAAACAGTGAACTTTGCTGTCTTTGATTATAGCGAAAATCAGGTTTGGTCTGTTTCATATTATACTCAGACTAATCCAGGTAATGATATAGGCTATCCTCCGGATTTCCTGCCAATTAATGCCGTATCTACCAACGGGTCTTATTCTTATGCTTTCCCGAGACCCTGGAATGTTGTAAATTACACTAATAGCACTGTAGCTTACGGAAGAGTGACAATTGATGGATTGATGGCTGCAGAAGAAGACGAAGTTTGTGCATTTATTAACAATGAATGCCGCGGCGTCGGGTTTGTTACACTTAATAGGACAGAGTCTATTGTGACACTCAATATTCAGGGTGAAACCATTGAGACAGTACATTTTGCTGTCTATGATCAAAGTGCAAATGCTGTATATGGAGTTAATTATTATACTCAAACAGATCCTGGGGGCGATATTGGATTCCCGCCAGATTTGATTCCTTTGGCTGCTCTTTCAAGCAATCGGCTTGATATGGGTCTAAGCCGCAGCAGAAGTTTCCCAAGACCCTGGCAACCAGTGTATTATACTAATAGCACTGTAGCTTATGGAAGAGTTACTATTGATGGTGCTAATGCTGATTTAGAAGATCAGGTAGGTGCATTTATTAATAATCAATGCCGTGGTGTTGGGGATGTTGCCATGAATGAAGGTTTATCAATAGTTAGCATGAATATTCAGGGTGAATCTGTAGAAACTGTCAATTTTGCAGTTTATGATGCCAGTGAAGATGAAGTGCTAAGCGTAACATTTACTACTCAAACTCATCCTGGCGGCGATATTGGTTTACCTCCAGACTTATTACCTATTGCAGCTTCAACTGTGACAAACTATAATTGTGTTACCGGAGTTAATCCCCTGGTTTACTATCCTGTAGGTACTTATTTTGTTACTCTTACTGTAACTGATGATAGAGGTGCAACTGATTCAGATTTGACAACCGTGACAGTTACCGAATACAATTATCCGCCAGTAGCAGATGCTGGAGGACCTTATGAAGAAATTGCTTCAATCGAAACAGGAATAGCAACAGTCAATTTTGATGGCTCCGGCAGTTATGATATTGATGGTGAGATTGTTAACTATGAATGGTGTTGGGGAGGAACTCCTGGAACAGGAAGTAGTTTCCCGCGTCCATGGAATGAAGTAATTTATACAAATACTACACTTGCTTATGGTGAAGTAACTATTAATGGTAATCCAGCTTCACCAGGTGATGAAGTGGGAGCGTTTGTAGATGGTGAATGTAGAGGAATCGGTTATGTTACTGACGATGCACGAACCTCTATTGTAAGTTTAAATATTCAGGGTGAATCTGTAGAACTGGTGCATTTTGCTGTATATGATGCCAGTGAAGCAGAAGTAGTATCTGTATATTACACTACTATGACCAATCCTGGTTATGATATTGGTTATCCTCCTGATTTATTACCAATCGCTGCTGTTTCCAACAGCAGGGCTAGTAAAACTATCGCTATGAGAACAGAATTTCCAAGACCATGGAATGAAGTAATTTATACAAATACTACACTTGCTTATGGTGAAGTTACCATTAATGGTAATCCGGCTTCACCGGGTGACGAAGTGGGAGCATTTGTAAACTATGAATGTAGAGGGATAGGTTACGTTACTGACGATGCACGAACCTCTATTGTAAGTATAAATATTCAGGGTGAATCTGTAGAACTGGTGCAATTTGCCGTATATGATGTCAGTGAGGATGAAGTGGTATCCGTGTATTACACTACTATGACAAATCCTGGCTATGATATTGGGTATCCGCCCAACTTGTTGCCCATTGCTGCTTATTCTGAATCAACAGATGAAATCTGTATTTATGGTGAATCCCCCAGTTATGATTTCCTGCCTGGAGAATATGAAGTTACTTTGACAGTAACTGATAATGATGGCGATACAGCTTCAGATGTCACAATAGTTACTATTTTATCTGAAAACATTCCTCCGGTAGCTGATGCTGGTGAGGATTATTTTGAACAGGCACAGGATGGTTATGCGGAAGTTACACTCGATGGCTCCGGTTCTTATGATATGGACGGTGATATTGTGAGCTATTACTGGAACTGGGAGGGCGGCGGTGTCGTTATATTCCCAAGACCGTGGACTCCTGTAGTATACACTAATAGCACAATAGCTTATGGAATAGTCACAATAGATGGTGAACCGGCAGGTGCTGGCGATCAGGTTGCTGCCTTTGTAGGTAATGAATGTCGTGGTGTCGCAAATGTCACTCTTGATACAAGTAGAAGAGTCAGATCCAAAAACACGAGAGACTTAATTTCCCGAGTTACTCTTAATATTCAAGGTGAAGCAGTAGAGCAGGTTCAGTTTGCCGTTTGGGATTACAGTAATGACCAGGTTTACTCTGTAGGCAATACCTATATGACAGATCCTGGGGGAGACATAGGTTATCCGCCCAATGAATTGCAGATCAATGCTTCTTCATTTGCCAGATCCAGACTTTCTGCAATTGGTGAAATGGTGACCGTTGTATTCCCAATTGGGATATATAATGTTGATCTTACGGTTACAGATAATGCCGGAGCGACTGATTCGGATGAAGCAATTGTAACTGTGGGTGCTCAGGCTCAACCTCCACACATCTTCCCAAGACCTTGGGAGGTTGTTACTTATTCAAATAGTACAGTAGCTTATGGTATTGTGACAATAGACGAAGAGCCGGCAGCTGTAGGTGATGAAGTGGCTGCTTTTGTGGGTAATCAGTGTAGAGCTGTTGCCAGTGTATATCATATTGATGATGGCAGACAACGCGAAATCAGTGCTCATGTAACTATGAACATTCAGGGAGAAGTGGTAGAATTGGTTCGCTTTGCTGTTTGGGATGCCAGTGCAGATGAAGTGCTTAGCGTAGCTTTTAGCACATATACAAATCCTGGTTTTGATATTGGTTACCCGCCTGATGAATTACCAATAGCAGCTACTCGATATCCCAGACCCAATCTGCCAGATTATCCCTGGTATATAAATCCAAACATCTGGGATGATTTCACTACTGCTGTTTGCACTGTCTTTATTGATGACCTGCCTGCGGCTACTGGTGATATGGTTGGGGCATTTGACTTGAATGGAATTCCTCGAGGTGAAGGCGAAGTTACATACAATGGCTCTCTGGGACTTACCACCTTTAATATTTTGGGTGATTACCCTGAGGTCATTTATTTCGCAGTATGGGATGAAAGTGCTGATTTCATGTGCTATGTTCATGAATATACATATTCAGCTCCAGGTGATACTCTTTATCTAACCATAAATGCCTATACTAATATGTTACCTGTAGCTGTTCCTGGAGGACCTTATATTGCTCAGGCAGATTTAACTGGCCTGGCAGACGTGACGCTGGATGGTTCCGGTTCTTATGACTTTGATGGAGAGATTGTTTCTTACCAGTGGATATTTAACAGTAATGTAATTTCTGAGGCAGAGCTATTTACTTATGCCTTTGAAGTAGGTCTCCAAACTGTAACTCTTGTTGTAACAGATGATGACGGTGGAATTGGTTCCTCGGAATTTACTGTTGAAGTTATCTCCATGGAAAATGAACCCCCTGTAGCAATTGGTGATAATTATGAAATTGATGAAGATAATCAATTACTTGTTACCACAGTTAATGGAGTATTGATTAATGACATTGATACTGTCCCGGGTGGCTGGCCAGATTCACTTAGTGCTGTACTTACAGATAATGTGATACATGGTAGCCTTGAATTCAATGCTGATGGTTCATTCATATATACTCCAGTGCAAAACTACTCTGGTCAGGATAGATTCCGATATATGGCTTACGATGGGATCGATTATTCTGAAGAAGCATTAGTTCTTATAAATATTATTCCAGTAAATGACCCGCCTGTTGCAGATGCAAATGGTCCCTATTCCGGGCAAATAGATGTTTCCGGGTTTGCAGAAATCACCCTGGACGGATCTGGTTCTTATGATCTGGATGGAGAGATAATCTCTTATCTGTGGACCTGGAATGATACCATCACAGCTTCAGGAGTTACGGCAACTGGAATATTCCCATTTGGCCCAACTATTGTGTATCTTACAGTTACTGATAATAATGGTGCCACTGATACAGATTCCAGCCCTGTGGGAATTTCTGATTATATTAATATCGCTCCTATAGCCGTTGCGGATTCTTTCTATACAATGGAGGATCAAAGTCTGGTTGTTAGCACATCAATGGGTATCATGATTAACGATACTGACGATGGTTACCCGGGAAGGTTAGTGGCTGTTTTAGCGGATAGTACTTCAAATGGTACTTTGATCTACGATGTAGATGGTTGGGATGGAGCTTTCACTTACATTCCTGACACCAATTTTAATGGCGTTGATCAATTTGCCTACTACCTGTATGATGGTCAAACCTTCTCTAATGTAGTATTAGTAACTATCAACGTTGAATCCGTCAATGATCTACCAGTTGCTGACGCTGGAGGTCCTTATCAGACAACGGCAGATAATAATGGTTATGCCACAGTAACTATCGATGCCAGCTCAAGTTATGATCTTGATGGCTCTATCGTCCTTTACCAGTGGACCTGGGGTGGAAACAATATCGCTACAGGTATGATCCTGGAAGCGGTATTCCCGGTTGGTACTACGATTGTTACTTTGACAGTAGTAGATGATAGTGGAGATTCGGATACAGACACTGCCCTGGTGGGAGTTGCTCAGTATAATAATCAAATACCTGTTGCAATTAATGATGCTTATGAGACAAATGAGGATGATATCCTGAATGTAGATGCCGAAATGGGAGTTTTGGCAAATGATACTGATGACGATTTCCCCGAAGCTCTGCAGGCAGTTCTGCTTGATGATCCAGCAAATGGAACCTTGATACTGAATTCTGATGGTTCCTTTATCTATACTCCTGAAAGCAATTTCAATGGAACAGATACTTTCACTTATGCAGCTTATGATGGACAGACTTTATCACCACTTACTCAAGTAGTGATCACGATTAATTCCATCAACGATGAACCGGTTGCGGATGCTGGAGGTCCATACAATGGCCAGGCAGATCAATCTGACACTGCTCTGATCACTTTAGACGCCTCCGGAAGTTATGATGTGGAAAACTCGATTGTCAGTTATCAGTGGTCATGGTCAGATGGTTCAGCCGAAGGCGAAATTGTTACAATTAGTTTCCCGGTTAACACTACTATCGTTACTCTTACTGTAACTGATTCTGAAGGGGCAATTGACACAGATACAGCCTTAGTAGGAGTCGCTTCTTATAATAATCAGTTACCTGTATCTGTATCTGATCAATACGAAACAGATGAAGATGTCATATTAACTATTTCCGCTGATCTGGGAGTTCTTGCTAATGATACTGATGACGATTATCCTGAAACATTGACAGCAGTATTAATAGACGGCACTCTGCATGGTCTGGTTAGTCTGAATTCTGATGGCTCATTTGAGTATATTCCTCAGCTAAACTATTTTGGTACTGACCAATTCAGTTACACTGCCTTTGACGGGGAGACTTATTCCGGGATCACTTATGCAGATATCATAATTAACTCAGTTAATGATAATCCTGTAGCTGATGCTGGTGGTACTTATAATGGAGTTGCTGATACCACAGATACAGCCATAATCACTCTTGATGGCAGCGGATCTTATGATCTGGATGGTGAAATTGTATCCTGGCTATGGAGCTGGGATTCCGGCACTACTTCCAGAGATAGAAATAGAGAAACTGCTGAAGGTGAAATAGTAGCAGCTTCATTCCCAGCTGGCACGACTCCAGTTACTTTAACCGTTACAGATAATCAAGGTGCAAGCAATCGTGACAGTACCGTAGTTAGCGTAGCTTCCTATGGAAATCTGACTCCTGTTGCTTTACCTGATGCTTATACTGTATTAGAAGATAGTATCCTGATTATTAATACTGATATGGGAGTTCTTGCTAATGATACTGATGATAATTATCCTTTACTTCTCACTGCTGTATTAGCACCGAATGGTGACGTAACTAATGGAACTCTTAGTCTGCAGGCTTCTGGTGCGTTTATTTATGCTCCAGACCCAGGCTTTGTCGGCTTTGACTATTTTGAGTATATGGCTTATGATGGTGATGTCAATTCACCAGCAGTTACAGTTACTATCGAAGTAATAAATGTTAATGATCCACCAGAGATTGTTTTACCAGATTTCTTCACTTTTAATGAAGATGAGCAATTGATCGAAGACTTTGCATCATACATTTCCGATGTTGATTCACCGGAATTACAGCTGTATGTAGATGGCAATGTGAATATCAATATTGTTATTGATCAACTGGTAGTAACTTTCTCAGCACCGGAAAACTGGTATGGAAATGAAGTTATCTATTTCACTGTAGATGATATGCAAACAAGGTTAACAGCTACTGATAGCGTGAATGTTATTGTAAATTCAGTTAACGATGATCCCGTGCTAGTTCAGGAGATACCCGATTATTATCTTATAGAAGATTTCGATCCATTCGATGTCAATCTTAGTGATTACTTCCAGGATGTGGATAATGAATTAACCTATATGGTAGATTACGAGCCTCTCCAGATTTCAGCATTGATCAACCAGGAATTACTGACAATTTCTTCTGTTCTTAACTGGTATGGTGAAACCGAAGTTGTGGTAACTGCTGAAGATGGTATATATCGTTCTGCAGTTAGTGATACTTTTATGGTTTATGTAGCTATGGGCGGTATGCAGGTATTTGACCTGATTGAAAACTGGAACTGGATTTCATTTAATGTTCATCCGGAAGATACAAGTTTAAATGGAGTCTTTGATCCTTTAAGTGATAATGTTAACGTAGTTAAAAACCAGACCCAATCTTCCCTGTACATTCCTGAATATAATGATTGGATGGGTGATCTGGATTATGTAACTGATGGAGAGGGATATCTGGTTCAAATGAACCAGGGATTCCAGGAATTCGTTGTAAACGGCTCTGTTATACCTGCTTCCACTCCAATTGAGATGTTAGAGGACTGGAACTGGATAGCGTATTATCCGCATTCACCAGACAGCTTAAGTAATGCACTTGCTTCAATTCTGGATAATGTGGAAACCGTGAAAGATCAACAGCATTCTGCCGATTACTATCCAGATTGGGATCTCTGGCTCGGTGACCTTGATACTATGCAGCCCGGAGTAGGTTATAAAGTAAAATTAACCCAATCCGATGAGCTCATATATCCTGCACTGGTGACTCGAAATGCACAGGATGGAAGCTCTCAAAATTCAAAATTCAAAATTCAGAATTCTTCTTTACGCTGGGAGATTATGCCCGGTACGGAAGATAACATGATCGCTATGGCTCAGATGACAACCCCTTCTGGTAATATTATGCCATTGAATGATGTCTCCTGTGCTGTATTTGATATTAATGGTAATTGTCGAAGCAATGGATACTGGCAATTTGTGCCGCAACTGAATTATGGTTTCTGGTACTTCACTATTGTAGGTAATATAGAAAATGAACCACTTCACTTTGTTTATTATGACTCTGAAGGTTTTGAACATATTAGTGAATATGAGCTGATTTTTAATGCTGATACTAAGTTAGGTAATCCTTATAATCTGCTCTCAATTGAATTCAATATTACTGAAGGTGGTGAAGACCTGGATGTGCCAGACAGTTATATTCTAAATCAAAACTATCCTAATCCGTTTAGTCTGAAAACTGGGGATAGAGATTACTGTACCAGTTTCAGGTATGGTTTACCCGTTACAGGTCAAATAGTATTGTCTCTTTATAACATTAAGGGACAAAAAGTGTGTGATATTGTTAATGAAGTTCAAGATGCTGGTTTCCATGTGGCTGAATGGGATGGAACTGACAGCAAGGGAAATTCAGTTGCTGCTGGTCTATATTTCTATCACCTTAAATCGGCTGGTACTTCATTGCATCGTAAATTGATCATCATAAAATAATAATATTATTGGCTGATAGCCCATACAGGGCTATCAGCTTGATGAAAATTAACTCAATCGAGGGGGTTTATTGAAATGAAAATGTTAAAATGCGTTGGTTTAGTCGTTTTTTTGGTCTTGTTTGTGAGTTTAGCTGCTGTAGCTCCAGAATGGGAGGTAATTCCTGGAACTCAGTATAGCATGCAGGTCTATTCTCAAGTTGATTTCATGGCTCAGTATTTCACAAACTCAAATCCGGAAAATATCGTTGCTGCCTTTGGTCCTGGTGGTGAAAGTGATTGCCGGGCTATTGCCTTTTGGAATGAATATAACCAGTACCAGCTCTGGTACATGACTATCGTCAGCAATGCTGAACCCGGAGATAATGAAATCATTACTTACAAAATCTATGATGCGGCAGGTGATCAGGTTCTGGATTGCCGGGAAAGTTCAATGTTTGTCGATAATATTGTTATTGGCTCTTATGATGATACTTTCCTGCTTACCATACCATATGTCATTGATGATATGTATGGCGCTTATGAAGATTCACTCCTTTATATCTCTACGGAATCTGGAGTGCTTATCAATGATTATATTAACTTGGATTATCTGGACGAATTCTGGGTCGTACTTGCTGCTGATGTCGATAATGGCGTGCTTAACTTCAATGATGACGGCTCTTTTACTTATCAGCCGAATCTAAATTATTTCGGTAATGATTTCTTTGAATATTATGCTACCGATGGTGATTATGAAACTTCAAATGCTCTTGTGGAAATCCAAGTACAGCCGGTGAATGATCCACCGACTATTAACTTACCGGATGAAGGTTTCTCCTTCCAGGAAGATACTGTCTATCAGGTTGATTTCACAGAATATATATTTGATGTCGATAATACTATCCTGACCTTGTCATATTCTAATAATCAGCAAATTCAGGTTTCTATTACCGGATATAATGTAACTTTCACCCCCCAGAGCGGATTCAATGGAATTGAATACATCACATTTACTATTAATGATAATACTGCCAGAGCAATTGCTTCAGATACTGTCCCTGTGGAAGTTACTTCCGTAAATGATCCACCTGTTGTGGCAAATCCAATTCCTGATTTCTCGTTTAATGAGGATACATCAGATGAACATCTCAGCCTGGGCTATATTTTTTCTGATCCGGATGGAGATGTATTAGAATATGGATTCTCAAATAATATCAATCTAAATATAGCTATTGATGGATATGGTCTTGTTACTATCACCAATCAGCCAAACTGGTTTGGTACTGAGACGATAATTTTCTCTGCCAGTGATGCGGAATATACGGTTTATGACACTGTTAATGTTACAGTTAATCCTGTTAATGATCCTCCTGAATTGATTATTGAATTCCCCGATCTTTTCTTAACAGAAGATTTCGTAGATTATCAGATCAATTTATTGGATTATTTCACGGATGTTGATAATGTTTCCCTTACTTATAGCGTTCAGTTCAATAATGATCATGTTCTCATTTCTATTGTTGATACATTATTGACTATCAACTCTGTGCCAAACTGGACAGGCACCACCAACGTTGTTGTTTCAGCAAGTGATGATTTCACCCGCTTTACTACCAGTGATAATTTCCAGATCACTGTCTCGGAAGTTAATGACCCTCCAGTTGTTATCACCCCTTTACCAGATACTCCTATGCAGGAAGACGCAGCTGCTATCAGCAGAAACCTGAATAATTTCTTCTATGACTATGATAATGACCCTCTGGTTTATACTGTTCAATTCAATAATATGCAAATGAATGCCTGGATCGTTGATAATATGCTCTATTTCCAGCCAGTTACGAACTGGTTTGGAACTTCACCAATTACCGTTATCGCAGCAGATGCCTACGGTGAAATTTCTGATACTTTTAATGCTATAGTTAACCCTGTTAACGACCCTCCATATGTGTATGAGTTTATCCCGGATCAGTTAAAAGAAGAAGGTTTTGCTGATTTCAGTCTGAACTTATATGATTATTTTGCTGATGTCGATAATGATATATTATCATTTTCAGCTTCTCTGAGTACTCAAAATACTGTCGTTATTAATATCGTTGATGAGATCATGACAATTTCTTCCGTACCTCAATGGAATGGTTTGGTTGATGTCACGGTAACTGCTCAGGATGAATTCGGTCTGAGGTTGACAGCTTCTGATACATTTACGATTGAAGTTATGCCGGTTAATGACCCTCCAGTTCTGGTTTCACCTATGGATGATTATAATAAACTTGAGGATTTTATACCTTTCGATATTGATCTGAGCACTTACTTCTCTGATCCGGAAAATGATCTTTTAACATACACGGCAGATTATAATTCCAGTCAGATAGGTATTTCTATCGTTGGAAACGTAATGACCGTTAATTCTGTCTTTAACTGGAATGGCAATGCCTCGGTTACTGTTTATGCTTCTGACAATGTCCCCTTAAATGATCCCGCTTCTGATACTTTCCTGATCATTGTTCAGCCGGTTAATGATCCGCCATTTGTGTCTGATCCTATAGATGATTATAATGTTTTTGAAGATTTTACTGCTTTCGATATAAATCTTAATGCACATTTCTATGATTATGATAATACTCTGTCATTCTCAGTTGAATTAGATGCTAATATCATTCAGGCTTATATTTCTTATGGAACTTTATATATTTCTCCCCTGCCCAACGTGTCCGGTAATGTCGAAATAACTGTAACTGCCGATGATGGCGTCAGAGCCACTGCGCAGGATGCATTCTGGGTAAATATTCAGCCCGTAAATGACCCTCCAACTATCGCCTTACCTGACTCTATCGCGTTCTATGAAGATAATATTCTGGTAATTGATTTTGACCAGTATATCACTGATGTAGATAGTGATATACTTATATTAACTGCTAATGGTAATACTAATGTCTTGATTGATATTGATGGGCTGATGGTTACTTTCTCAAATCTTGAAAACTGGAATGGCACCGAATTTGTTACTTTCAATGTTTTCGATGGTGAGTATAATGCCGAAGATATGGTTACGGTTATAGTTCTGCCAGAAGCAGACGCTCTCACAATCACTCTTCCGACTTCTTTCTCTTTTGATGAAGATGAAACTCTTGATGTTAATTTTGCATCATATATCAGTAATCCAGATGGCTTTGACCTGGTAGTTACCGCTGAAGATAATAGCATGATTACGGTTGATGTCAGCGGTTTAAATGTTACTTTGGGAGCTTATCCCAACTGGAATGGTTCAGAAATGATCAATTTCATCGTTTCCAATGCCAATGGTCCCGAATTCTCTAATGATTATGTGAATGTGATTGTTAATCCTGTGAATGATGCACCTACAGTTACTCCTATTCCTGACCAGTATATTCTGGAGGATGCTCCTACTCAAGTTATCAACTTGAATGATTATTTTGCTGATGTAGATGGCGATGTTCTGCAGTATTCTGCCTCTTATGAAACTCAAAATATTGTTGTGACTATTTCTTATCCAAACTTGTATTTTACTCCTCAAGAAAACTGGTATGGCACAACACCAATTACGGTTAGTGCTCAGGATGATTATCGTTATCTTGTTTCTGATGTATTTGATGTGATTGTGGAACCTGTTAACGATCCGCCATATATCGTCAATTATTTTGATGATATTACCAGAGATGAAGATTTCCAGCCCTTCACTATCGATTTCGCTGGTTATTTTGCCGATGTTGATGATGCTGTACTTGAATATAGTATAGACTTCAATTCAGATAATGTCGATGTGGTTTTGAATGGTACAGTTCTCGAGATCGCTCCAGTGCTTAACTGGAATGGTCTCACTAATATTAGCGTCACAGCAAATGACGGTCATGACAGACTTTCTGTTACTGATCAATTCCAGTTAACGGTTAATCCTGTTAATGACCCTCCTTATATTGCTGTTCCGCTCCCTGACAGGTTCTATTTTGAAGACTTCGATAATCAATACATCAATCTGAATGAATACTTTGCCGATGATGATAATGGCTTAGTATATTCTGTTGATTATACAGCTTCGGAAATTACTGCTAATGTCATCGGAAATCTCCTGGAAATAACTTCAATTGATAACTGGAATGGTGAGACAATTATCTCGGTAACAGCAAATGATCAGCAGCTCAGAGCTTTTGTTACTGATGAGTTTGTTGTTACTGTTTATCCGGTTAATGATGCTCCTGTGGTTTTAACCGCTTTGGAAGATATCATAATTAATGAGGATACTGTCTCAGACCCTGTTGATCTGGATACAAAGTTCTTCGATGTTGATGGAGATTTACTTTCATATTCTGCTATGGTCTCTGACCCGAATGGCATTGTGAATATTGCTGGCAATATAATGACCGTTACGGCTGTTGAAAACTGGTTTGGTCCTTTTGATGCTTATATCACAGCAGATGACCTGATGGGTAGAGCTGTTGTTACTGATACTATCCATGTAGTCGTTATGCCCGTCAATGATCCTCCATATATTATAACTCCATTGGATGATCTGGAATTTACTGAAGATTTTGCACCTTATTCTTATGATTTGGCTCAAAACTTTGGTGATATTGAATGTGATCAATTGTTTTATAATGCTACCTTTAATAATCTGCATATTGCCCTGATGCTAAATGGCTCAGAAATGCTGATTCATTCAGTTCCGGATTGGACTGGTGTCACAGAAGTAACGATATTTGCCTCAGATCAGCTTTGCAGGTTAGTTGTTACTGATACTTTCCTGGTAACAGTTAATGGAGTAAATGATCCTCCCTATCTTGTTAGCAACATTTCTGATCAATTCCGTGATGAGGATTTTGAGACGTATTCCATTGATCTAAATCTGTATTTTGCTGATGTCGATGGGGACTTACTCTCTTATTCCGCCACTGCTGCGGATTCTATCGTGATGCTGGATATTCAGGATAATCTGCTCGAGATTAGCAGTATTCTTAACCTGAATGGAAATACCGAAATCACTGTTGTTGCTGAGGATGGTTATAATCGTCTTTCAGCCTCTGATATCTTTATTATGAATGTTTCTCCAGTGAATGATCCACCTCTTTTAATGCTACCTCCCCAGTACGATTTTGACGAAGATACTTCCCTGGTTATTGACTTAATTGATGAAGGTTGTGTTTGTGATATAGATACTCCTCCAGAGGAATTGGAACTGAATGCCTTAGGTGCAAATCATGTCATTATTGACATTGTGGGCACGATTGTTACTTTCTCGGCTGATGTGAACTGGTTTGGTACAGAGATTATCACTTTCTCACTGACCGATGAATCAAGATTTGTTGTCTATGACACTGTCAATGTTGTTGTGAATCCTGTTAATGATGTACCATTCTTCCAGTTCCTCATCCCTGACCAGCAGATACTGGAAGGAAACCTCTTTAATCCGATTAATCTGAATTATTATATCACTGATGTTGATGATCCCGATCCTACCCTGATCTGGGAGTATTCAGGAAATGTGGACTTGAATGTTGATATCAATCCGGTTACTCACTTTGCTACGGTAACTGCTCCATATCCTGATTGGAATGGCGATGAAAATATCACTTTCACTGTCTATGATTCTTACATGGCTAGTACTTCTGATATTGTGAATTTCCAGATTATTCCAGTTAATGATGCTCCTGTAGTCCAGACTCCAATCCCTGATCAGTATGTAGAAATCAATTTCGCTCCATTTGATATTGTGCTTTCAGATCATTTCTATGACGTTGATGGAGATATGTTAACCTACTATGTTGATTTCAATGATCAGGAAATTAGCGCTACTGAATCAGATGGATTGCTCTCTATATCTTCGATTATAAACTGGTATGGCGTTTCTCAGGTAATCGTTACGGCAGATGATAACGTCAATCGTGCCACCGTCTCTGATACATTCCTGGTTGATATTACCTACACTATTACTCAATACCTTGATCTTAATGTCATGTGGAACTGGATTTCTTTCTATGTTCAGCCGGAAGATTATTCCCTGGGATATGTATTTGGACCTTTAGGTGATAATGTTAACACCGTAAAATATCAAACTGAGTCTGCTGACTACTATCCTGATTTATATGGCTGGTTTGGTGATTTAGAGTTTATTATCGATGGCGGAGGTTACCTGGTGAATGTAACTGACCCTGCTCCAGGATTCTCGCTAACTGGTAACCGCATTATGTCTGATACTCCTATTGAGATGATCGCTGACTGGAACTGGATTGCGTATTATCCACCTGAAATAGATTCTTTGTCTTCAGCACTCTTCTCAATTCTCGATAATGTCCAAATCGTTAAAAATCAAACCCAATCAGCTGAATACTTCCCAGAAGTAGGTAATGGCATCTGGTTTGGTGATCTTCAAACCATGGCACCTGGTATTGGCTACAAGATTCAGATGGAAAACCCGGATGTCCTGGTTTATCCTCTCTATCCGGTTGTTACCAGAAACCAGAACTATTCTATTTCTATGCCGGATAATTCACCCGCTGAATGGGAAATTATTCCTGGAAATTCGGATAACATGATCCTCATGCTATCGGCTGAATATAATGACGAAACATTTGAATGGGCTGAAGGAAGAGCCATGGGAATTTTCGATGCTGATGATAACTGCCGGGCTCATGGTATCTGGCAGGAAAGTGAATATCTTGATCAGGGCTTCTGGTATTTCACTATTGTAGGTGATAATGCCGGTGATCCTCTCTATATTCGCCTTCTGGATGAAAACAATATCGAAAACACAAGTCTTGATATGATTACATTCCAGGCTGATTCTAAGATCGGATCTCCCTTTGAACCTTATCTGGCTGTTTTCTATCCAGTTGAGGAAGAGGAACATGAGATTGTTCCCGTAAATGCCCTTAATCAAAACTATCCTAATCCGTTTAATCCTGAAACTACTATCTGCTTTGAATTAGCTGCTCAGGATTACGTTACCTTAAATATCTTCAATTTGAGAGGAGAGAAGATAAAGGCTCTCGTGAGAGAACCAAGGGAAGCTGGATCATATTCTGTCGTCTGGGACGGAACTAATGACAATGGAAATCAGGTCGCCAGTGGCATCTATTTCTATTCGATTAGTACCTCTCAGTATTCAGCGACCCGTAAAATGGTGATGATCAAGTAATTGCTCATTCACCAGATTGTCCGGGCTGCCCAAAAAGCAGCCCGGACACAGATAAAATTATTATAAAAGGTTAGAAGTGAATTATTAGATAAAGGAATAAAAATGAAGAAAAAAATAAATTTGGAGGTACGGGATGTATAAACAAAAAATATTATTATTTGCTTTTGCTTTAGTACTTACCTGCCTGATGTTTGCTGATCCACCAATTTGGACTCCAATGACAGGTAATCAGTACAATATGCAGGTCTATGCTGAAGTTTCCTTATATGAGCAAGAGTTTAATCGCGATAATCCCGAAAACATTCTGGCAGCATTTGGACCCGGTGGTGTTAGTGATTGTCGTGCTATTGCTGTCTGGGACCAGGTAGGTCCGTATGCTATGTGGTATCTTACTGTCCGCAGTAATGCTGAATCTTCGGCTCAGGAAATTATCAGTTTTATGATCTATGATGCTGACACAGATTTAGTATATGAATGCGAAGGTGATTCACTGGTTTATTTCGCAGATAATTCGGCTGCAGGTTCGCTTTATGAGCCATATCAGCTATATGCTCCGGCGGATTTGCCACCCGTCTCACAACCCGATGATTATACTGTTTCAGAAGATATGTTACTTAGTATTGATGCTGAAAATGGCGTCCTGGCTAATGACTTCGATCCAGATGGTCTCAATCTAACGGCTCTTCTGATCACTGATGCTGTTCATGGTGTATTACTGTTTAATAGTGATGGCGCTTTCACCTATCAGCCTGATACCAATTTCTTTGGTGTGGATTACTTCTCCTATCAGGCTTCAGATGGCGTGCTTAACGGAGAAGAAACACTGGTTACCATTACTGTGGAACCCGTCAATGATCCTCCTGTATTTCTGTTCCCTCCTCTGGGCTTCAACTTTGATGAGGATCAGGATCTTATCGAATACTTTTCTAATTACATCTCTGATCCCGAAGGAGATATGATTGATGTTCTTTCTGCCTATCAGACTGAAGATGTCATCATTGAAATTGCCGGCTTAGTTGTGCAATTCTCTGCTCCCGCCAACTGGTATGGTTCAGAAACGGTCACTTTTGAGGCTACTGATGTGTTTGGCGCAAGTTCTACTCAGGAGGTGCTGGTTACTGTGAACTCGGTAAATGATGCACCTGTGATTGATATCCCCTTTACGCAGTATTTTATGACAGAAGATAATCCGGAAACTCTTGATCTAGCTCAGTATATTTCTGATATTGATAATCTTGAGCTTACTCTTACTGTCACCGATAATGATAATATATCTGTCGAAATTGACGGCTTTTCCGTGACTCTGATCCCGGATGATAACTGGTTTGGCTCGGAAGTGCTTAATTTTGTTATTTCAGATGAAATGTCACGCCTTACCGATAATGATTTTGTGGAAATTGTGATAGAACCTGAAAATGACGCCCCGGTTATCAATATCCCCCAGGATGAGTATCACTTTAATGAAGATGAAAACCTGATGCTGGATTTAACTGATTTTATCAGCGATGTTGATGATTCTGAGCTTAATATCTACTTCTCTGGCAATATCGAATTGAATTTCTTTACTATTGCTCCAGCTGTTTTTAATATCACTGCCCCGCAAAACTGGTTCGGATCAGAGCTGATCACTTTCACTGTTATGGATACTTCGGGTCTTTCTGATTCCGATGACGTTACTATTAATGTAATTTCTGTGCCTGATGCACCGGTTATCCAGTTACCAGATTATTTCGAGTTAGATGAAGATACCAGTATCACTGTAGATTTTGAAGCTGAAGGATACGTGTATGACGTTGATAGTGAAATCCTGAACCTGGCTGCGGAAGGTATTAATGTTCAGGTTAATATTACTGGTCTGGTTGTTGAATTTGTGCCACTGCCTGATTGGAATGGCTCAGAAATGATCACTTTCACAGTTTATGATGAAACCCAAATGTCTGATGATGAAGTCGAGATCATCGTTTATCCTTTAAATGATCCCCCTGTTATGGATATTGAGGATTCCTATACATTGCATGAAGATCAGTCCCTGCAAGTTGACTTTGCCCCGTATATTTTTGATATTGACCTGGATACAATTACTCTTTCTGTATCAGGTAATCAAAATGTAATTGTGGATATTGATCAGCTTATGGTCACTTTCAGTGCATTAGAAAACTGGTTTGGTTCCGAAATACTCGTTTTCTCCGCTGACGATAACCAGGGAAGAGCAATTGTCTCTGATACTACTGAAGTTTTCGTGCTGCCCGCGAATGACCCTCCTGTGATTGAGCTTCCTCCTGTGATCTCCTTTAATGAAGATCAAATACTAACGCGCGATTTCAACCAGTATATAACCGATGACAGCGATTCTCTCTTCTTGTCAGTTGCAGGAAATGAAAATATTGATGTCAGTATTGAGGGATTGATGGTTACTTTTACCCCAGATTATAACTGGAACGGTTTTGAAGTTATGACTTTTTATGTTTCAGATGGTGAGTTTATCGCAGAAGATAATGTTAATGTCAGCGTCATCCCCATCAATGACCCTCCCCAGATAAATCTGCCTCTGGAATTTGTTTTCAATCCTAACCAGAGCTATAATGTCAATTTTATTAATTATGTCTTTGATCTCGATGGTGATCCACTTTCTTTATCATATTCGGGTAATGTGAATGTTGGTGTTGTAATTAATGGCTTGCAGGTTACATTTACCACTAATGAATGGCTGGGAGTGGAAAGAATCACTTTCACGGTAGATGATGGACAAGATACTTCTGATGATGCGGTAGATATCATTGTTACTGATGATACTACGATGCCGGTTATCTATTTGCCAGCTTCCTTCTCTTTCAATGAAGACAGCTCAATTAATGTTGATTTCAATCAATACATCTATAATGATAGTAATATTCAGGTCTATCTTTCTGCTGAGGGAAATCAAAACGTGATTGTTCAGATTGATTCTCTTACTAATCAAGTAGCTTTATCGGCTGCTGCCAACTGGTTTGGCTCAGAAACTATCACTTTCACTATTTATGCTCCCGGATATGACTATTATAATTCTGACAGTACAGTAGTTATTGTTAATTCCGTTAATGACGCTCCAGTGATTAATCTACCTTATGAAGGCTTCTCTTTCCTGGAAGATGCTTCTCTGATGGTTAATTTCAATCTGGGAAATGGTTATATCTCCGATATCGATAGTGACTCCCTGTTTATCAGTTTGAATGCCAATGCTCCAGTACCTAATATCAATGCCGTCTTTATCAATGGAATCGCCACATTTACTGCACCTCAAAACTGGAACGGTACGGAACAGTTTACTATCTCTGTTAATGATGGAGCTATTTTTGTGGAAGAAGTCTTTAATGTTACAGTCATCCCAGTTAATGATACTCCCAGTATTAATCTCCCTGATGAAGGCTTCTCTTTCCCGGAAAATTCTGACCTGGCTATAGATTTCAGTCAGTTCATTTTTGATATTGACTTTGATATTTTAACTATAAATCTCGTTAATGAAACTGATTATATCTTCCCTCAAATTGCCGGGACAATGGTTAATTTGAGCGCTTTACCAAATTGGAATGGCTATGAAGCCCTCGTGTTCTCTGTGAATGATATGGTAGGAAGGGCTATTGATATTGATACCGTGATGGTTTATGTAACCCCTGTTAATACTCCACCATATGTGCAAAATCCACTGCCTGATCTGGAAATCATGGAAAACAGCTCAGATAGTTCCATTAACTTGAATAATGTATTCGC
The DNA here is from genome assembly GCA_021735645.1 of Candidatus Cloacimonadota bacterium. Classification (GTDB taxonomy): domain Bacteria; phylum Cloacimonadota; class Cloacimonadia; order Cloacimonadales; family TCS61; genus Stygibacter. Next base: position 42,529 of record JAIPGP010000007.1, on the reverse strand, counting down.
TGATTATGATACCGATCCGGAATTAAACCTGACAGTCACAGATTTTCTGGTTTATTCATTTCTGGAACCTGGAGAAAATAACTTTAATATTTCCATCTTGAATGGCGTGGTCACTATCATGCCTGCCCAAAACTGGTTCGGTGAAAAAACTGTCTTCTTCTATGCTACTGATAATGGCGGACTAACTGCTGTTGATTCTACGCTGATCACCGTGATTTCTGTTAATTATCCCCCGGTAGTTATTCAGGATATCCCTGATTTTAATAAACTCGAGGATTTCGCCGATTTCTCCTTTGATCTTAATGAATATTTCTATGATCAGGATGGTGACCCTCTGCAATATACTGCCCAGTATGATTCAGCTCAGGTTATTGCTCAAATTGATGATTCTATCCTGACGATTTCTTCTCTCTTGAACTGGTATGGACAGGCTGGAATTATTATCATTGCCAATGACCCCGAATCTCAAACAGTTTCACAGGGTTTTGTGGTCAATGTTACTCCCGTTAATGATCCTCCTCAATTGCTGTTGCCTCCTGAATTTCTATTACAGGAAGATGTTGAATTTATCTCTGATTTCAGCAATTATGCCAGCGATTATGATAATGATGTTATCATAATCTTAAATGATGATACCCAATTCCTGAATATTTCTTATGGCGTAACTGACCCTCTGGAAGTTCATATTATTGGCGATGAAAACTGGTTCGGTGCCGAAATGGTTACTTTCTATGTGAGTGACCAGACCGGACGTTTACTCGACTCAGATTCCGTGCTCGTGAATGTAGCCGCTGTAAATGATCCGCCTCAGATTAATTTGCCTGTTGGAGGTTTCTCATTCCTGGAAGACATGCAAGGGGTCGTTGATTTCACACCCTACATCTCAGATATTGATTCCGAAGACCTTATAATCATTGTCTCTGAAGGAGATAATGTCCAGATTATTGTGAACGAATATCAGGTTACTTTTATTCCAAATCTCAACTGGTTTGGCTCGGAACCACATGAATTCACTGTTGCTGACGGTCAGTATTATGCTTCTGAAGATGCTCAAGTTAGTTTTACACCTGTAAATGACCCGCCAGTATTGGAATTTCCTGATGCTTTCAATGCGGTGGAAGATACTGCTCTTGTAGTTGATTTCACTGAATATATTACTCTGATTGATAATGTCATTGATGATATTACAATCACTTCTGTGGGAACCTATCCTAATGTAGGCATCAATATCACTGGAACTCAGGTTACATTTACTCCTGTTCCTAATTTCAATGGCACAGTAAATATTTCATTCCAGATTAATGATAATGCCGGTGGCATTGATTCTGATAATGTGAATCTTATTGTTGCTGCTGTAAATGATGCCCCCACAATAGATCTTCCTGATTCTTTCAGTTTTGGTGAAGATTTAAGTCTGGTGGTTGATTTCGGACAGTATATTAATGATGTTGATGGTGATAATCTCATGCTTTCTTCACAAAATGCGGTTAATATCAATATCACCTATAATCAGTACATGGTTACATTCACTGCTGGTGCTAACTGGAATGGTAATGAAGACATCACATTCTATGTCAGCGACCAGATAACACGGGCTACTGATGATGATGAAGTGAATGTGATTGTTACGCCGATCAACGATGCCCCTGTGATTAATTTACCTGTTCAATTCAGATTTAATGAAGATAATACTCATGAAAGAGATTTCTCATCATATATTTCTGATATTGATACTCCTTTAGAAGACCTGTCACTTATGGTTTCCGGAAATACCAATATTATTGCTGATATTATTGATCTTGAAGTAACCTTCTCAGCAATAGCAAACTGGTTCGGGACAGAAAATCTCACGTTCACTGTTTATGAAGATGGTGCCAGACTGCAGGATTCCGATGATGTTCTGGTGATTGTTAATTCCGTTAATGATGCCCCCACCATCAATTTACCTGTCAGCGTCAATGTTAATGAGGGTGACTCTTTGCTTCTGGATTTCACAAATTACGTCAATGATGTTGATAATGATTATTCTGATCTTTATATAACTTCGGAGGGCAGCGATCACCTGATTGTTGAAACTGATGGTCTGAATGTTACTATCCTCGCTGAAACTGACTGGACGGGCTACGAATTTGTAGAATTTACCGTCCATGATCTACTGCTCAGCAATATCGATAATATGAGAGTGGTTATTAATCCTGTTAATGATCCTCCACTTATTACTCTTCCAGATCAGTTCCTGCTTGTGGAAGATGAAGTTAGCTCTTTTAATCTGGCTCAGTATATTACTGATGTGGATAACGACCCACTCACGCTTACTGTTACCGGTAATCAGAATATCCAGGTATATATTCAAGGTCTGTCTGTGATTATGGCAGGTTACATGAACTGGAATGGTGAAGAAGTGATCTATTTCACTGTAGATGATAATGCAACGCGTCTCACAGCTACTGATTCCGTTCTCATCGTTGTACAACCGGTTAATGATCCTCCCTTTATCAACCTTCCACCCAGTATTATCGGACTTGAAAATAGTCAGGAAACTTTTGACCTGAGCAGTTATATCTATGATGTTGATGGTGATTCACTTACTCTATATGTGGATGGAAATGATTTGATTAATGATTTTATTGTTGATGGATTAACTATTACTATTGTGGATGACTCCTGGAATGTAAATGAAAATGTTGCCTTCCATGTTACTGATGGGATAATTGTCAGTTCAGATATTGTTAATATTACTTTGATACCTGAAGAAGGCTTTCCAGATATAGGCGATGTAGTTATCACTCTTCCCTTCCTGGATGGTCTTGAACCGGGCGAAGAATTCCTTGTTCCCGTTAATGTCAATATCCTTCTGGAAAACTGGGAAATTTATGGTTTCGAGTTCTGGTTAAATTTTGATCCAACTGTTTTGGAATTCCTCGGTTTTAATTTTGAAGGTACTCTCGGGGATACTACCAGAGTGGTTGCTGGTGAGAGGTCTATTTATATAGAACATGATTTTACTAATCCTCTTTTTGGTATTGGCTCGTTGATTAACATTGAATTTAAATATGTTTCTACTGAATATGAACAGGATGTGGTTGAACTCGATGAATTCGAATTCCATTCCCCAGGCGGTAACTTCTTCCCTGCTGTTTTCTCCGGTACGGTTAATAATGATTTCCCATCTCTTAATGATTCTCTTATCATGCTCGATCAGACCTTGGAGGAAGATTTCCCGATCCAAAGCTTTAATCTTAATTCATATTTCATTGACAACACTCCTCAAAGTAATCTCGAATACAGTATCAGCTCTTCTTCACAAAATTTTGCCGTGGCTATTTCTGATAGTATCATGAATATTATCTCTATCCCCAATAGTTACACTATGCAGGTCTCTCCAGTTATCATTGTTTGCTATGATCGATATCTGTATTCTGTTCGAGATACTTTCCTGGTTGAAGTTTATCCCGTTAATGATGCTCCTGTCATCTCCATTTTTAATGATTTCCAGATTGTTGGCGATAACCAGCTTGAGGTTGATTTCAATGATTTCATCACTGATGTGGATAATAACGTGGTAACTGAAGTTACTATCAATATTGAAAATACTACCGATATCAGCGATCCTGATATTCAACTCATCCCATTTACTTTCCTGCCGGATCTTAAAACTGCTACTTTCTCGGGACTGCCTGATTGGACAGGTACCAATAACTTTGAAATTACCGCTTATGACCCGTCTGATTCTACCATGCAGGTTTTCAATGTCAGCATTGTTTACCTCGGCAGCGATGATATTCACTGCTATCCTAACCCGATGAACACAGTTACAGGCACAAATTTTGTGATTAATACTATTACGCCTTTAGCTGATATTTCAATTGATATTTATGACTTTGCCGGTAGAAAAGTATGCTCAAAAGATTTCCAGGGAAGAGGTGTTAATGAGATTAACTGGATGGGTTATACTAAAGGCTGGAATGGCTCCACCGCCGGTACTAAGCTGGCTCGAGGGGTGTATTTCGCACATATAACCGGAAAAGATGATGTCGGGGCTAAAGCCCTGGAGAAAATCGTCAAACTGGCGATTAAGGAATAAGGGGGTGCATGATGAAAAAGACAACAATAATTATCTTCGTTATCCTGATGGTTTCATGGATGCTTTCTGCTGATAATAATCACGCAGCCTCATATTTGAAAATGGGTACTGATGCTAAAGCTATGGGTATGGCAGGGGCCGTTACTGCCAGTCTCGATAATGTGAATTCCGCCTACTGGAATCCCGCTAACCTGAACTTCCTGAATACCTATGAATTTGCCACGACTATGAATGATCTGGGTCTTGACCGCAGCCTCAGTTATTTTGCCCTCGGACAAAAATACGATTTCGGGGCTATTGCCCTGAGCTGGATGAGTGCCGGTCTTAATGACCTGGAAGGCTATGATGAATTTGATAACTTTACTGGCGATTTCAATAGCGGTGAAAATAATCTGGCTCTCAGTTACGCAAATGCCTATAAAGGTGTTAACGCCGGAATCACACTCAAATATTATCTTTCGACTATTGATGAAGATACTGAGTCAGGATTTGGCATTGATCTGGGATTTAACTATATGATTGCCAAATATAACCTCAAAATCGCTCTAATGATGCGCGACCTCTATTCATCTGAAATAGCCGGCGAGGCTGTGCCAATGCAGTATAATATCGGCTCTGCCTGGATGCCTTATGAATACCTAACCGTTGCTGCCGATCTGTATGGTGAAACTGGCGAAAAACTCAATCTCGCTCTGGGTACTGAATACTGGAACTGGATAATGCCGGTTTACGAAGAAGACAGCTTCCTGAATAATACTAAAGGTGGTCTCCGACTCGGACTTAGAAATGGTCATTTTACCGCTGGCTTTGGTCTTAAAATTCGCTGGATTGAGTTTAATTATGCCTATATTAATGAAGAATATGATGAGCTTTTCAATGATACACACCAGTTCTCATTTGTTTTCCGACCCTGGGATGATGAACAAAGACCCGCTCCGGAACCTGTCATTATCTATGAGACCATAATTGATACTGCTTATATTGAACCGGAAGTTATTCCTGAGGAAGTTACTATCGTTATGATTTCCGGCAACCTGATGGACGAAATGGGAAAACCCGTTTCTGCCCGTCTCGACTGGAAAATGGTTGGTGAAGAAGACTATTCTGAGTCTGTAATAACTGACGCTGATGGCTACTTCGAAGTCTACCTGGAAAAGGGTGAAACTTATGAATATCTGGTAAATGCTGATGACTATTTTGTTGAAAAGGGCTATCTGGATGTCGGCGAAGACGATATCACTGATTTCAATATCATGCTCACAAAGCTGGATTTCGCTCGCTTCAGTATCAATTTTGATTATGATAGTTCTGTTATTAAACCGGAATCATATAGCACTCTGGATAATGTAGCTGCTGTACTCGCCGAATATGGTGACACAAAAATCGAAATTGCAGGACACTCCGATATTACCGGCGAAGAACAGTACAATAGAAAGCTTTCTCTTTACAGAGCTGAAGCTGTTAAAAATTATATTGTTAATAAGGGAATTCCGGCGGAAAATATACATGCTGTCGGGTATGGATATGATTATCCGATTGCCACTAACAAAACAGATGAAGGACGCGCTAAGAATCGCCGGATTGAGCTTAAAATTCTGGAAAGCGGCTCTATAAAAGAGGGCGTGCTGGGATGTGTTGGCTTCGCTTCCGGGAAAGTTGATATCAACTCCTACAGTAAAGCTTGCCTCGATATGCTCGCAGAACTGCTCAACAATAACCCCGCGGTCAAAATAGAAATCGCTGCCTTTACTGATAATGTAGGTGATGAAATCAATAATATTATGCTTTCACAGAAAAGAGCTCAGTCTGTTGTCGATTATCTGATTAATAAAGATATTGACCCTACTGTTCTTAGAGCAAAAGGTTATGGAGAAGCTAATCCTATAGCTTCTAACGATACTAAGGAAGGTAGAGAGAAAAACCGCCGTATCGAAATCAAAATTCTGGAAGTTGAAAGTATGAAAACCGGTATTCTCGAAAATATCTTTTTCGAATCCGGCATAGCCGTGCTCTCCCGCGAATCATACCCATCACTGAACAAACTGGCTGCTCAAATGATCGCTAATCCTAAAATGAAACTCGAAATCTGCGGCTACACAGATAATACCGGTAACGAAACCGATAATATTGATCTTTCGCAAAGACGCGCTGAGGCAGTTATCACATACCTGATCTCAGCTGGTATTTCCGAAGATAGACTGATTGCTACAGGATATGGCTCCGCTAATCCTATCGCTAAAAATGATACCTTTGAAGGCAGAGCTAAAAATCGAAGGATTGAAATCAAAATCCTGCAGCAGTAATGCTTGAGTGAGAGAGATTGAAGAGCCGGAACTATAGTTCCGGCTTTTCTTTTTTATGAAAAGGGTTCCCTGTAACAATCCATTTTCTCGCTACCAGCAAATATAAGTCCTATAAGACCTATAAGACCTATAAGTCCCATAATCCCCAATTACTTAGCTCCCATACCACCAATAACCCAGAACAACAAAGCACAATCTCACAATAAAATGTGGGTATGTGCTTTGTTGTTCTGGGTTATTGCCGGGTTATTGACAATTGAGGTGGATAGTAGAGTCTCGGAGCATGATCTGGCAGCGGATCTGGAAGCCGTCAGTTTGCAATAGCATAGCACCATCATTAGCAGCAATTAGCAGTTTATCCCCCAGGAATTTGTAGCGGTTTACTACTGTTTGATGAGGAAATTGGAAACGGTTGCCTTTTCCGGCAGGGATAAAACAAAGGACAGGACTTACAGCATCAATAAATTCTGAGCCGCTGGAAGAAATGCTGCCATGATGCGGAACTTTCAAAAAATCACAGTCCAGATACTGCCGATAGTGGCAGAGCAGCCAGTCTTCTGCTTCAGTTTCGATGTCACCTGTGAATAAGGCAGTGAAATCATGATAGGTAAGTTTGACTACCAGTGACTTATTATTTTGCTTCGTTGTGCCAAATAAGGAATCGGGATGCAGGAACTGCAGCCTGGTTTCGCCGTAGTAAATACTCATAGTATCTCTGATAGTAATATAGCGTGATTTTTCATTTTGAAAAGCAGAATATATCTCAATATCATCAATGTCCTGCCAGAAGTCTTTGCCTGTGACAACAGATTTCACGTTCAAGGCGTCAAATATCGCCAGCAACCCGCCATAATGATCATCATGGGCATGCGTTATGATCACCTGATCAAGCTCGCCGATCGCCCGCTCAGCCAGCCAGGGTAGAAGACTCAATGAGGCATTGCCACCCTGATCAACGGGAGGTCCTGTGTCTATCAGCAGTTTCTCGCCACTGGGAAGTTCCATCAGGCAGAGGTCTCCCTGCCCGCAATCCAGGCAGCTTATTTTGAGGGAACTGCTATTTTCGGTGTGGAATTTGGGCAAGATAAATACCGCAGGAATGAGGAGGAGGCAGAGAACTGCCTGCACTTTTGAGCGGCGTTTGAGGAACAGGATAATGAGCAGCAGTAGTAAGTAAAGGCAGAAAACCTGCCAGAATTTCAAATTTATGTTTTGCAGATACAGAGGGAGACTGGCGGTCAGCTCCAGCCATTTATCGAAGAGGAAGAGGAAAAATTTGAAGCTCTGGGCAAAAGGCTGCCAGCCCCAGGGTAGAATGATCAGAATAAAGGAAAGCGGCAGGAGTAGAGCAAAGATTATTGATGCCGGGATAAGCGTAAAGATGGCATTACCGGAGAATTCCCCGAAATTTGCCAGACTTAGCGGAGCTATGAACAGGATAACGGAAATAGTGAGCAGGAGGGTTTGCCCTAATCTGCGAATGAGTGTCTTGAACCGATTGAGGTGATTGCGGAATAATTTTTGCTCCAGGATAGGGGAAAGGTTCACGAGTACGAGCGTAGCTGCAAAGCTGAGCTGCAAGCCGGCAGAAAATATCTGAAACGGGTCTGTCAGAGTAATCACCAGCAGGCTGAAGAGGAGGATCTGGTTCAGGTTCACTGGCCTTTCCAGAAGCTGGCAGATGATGTAAAACGCAAGCATGAGAATAGCGCGGGAAACAGAGGGCGTCCACTGACATAAAAAGCCGTAGATTATCAGTAGAAAAATAAGAATGATACGGGCTGGACGGCGCGGAAAGATGAGTGTGAGAAGACCGATAAACAGCAAAGCTGCCATGCCGATATGTAAGCCGCTTACTGCAAATAAATGACTGAGTCCTGCTCTGCGGACTGATTTCCGGAATTGCCAGTCTGTTTCACCTGTTTTTCCCAGGGTGACAGCAAGGGCATATTCTGCTGCTGTGCCTAAGCGTTTTTGCAGTCTTCTTTCTATAGCATTTGCCAGTTTAGGGAAGATCCCGGGCTTATGTTCTGTCAGCAATTGCATTTCCCCGTTGACTGTTCCCCTGCCACTGATACGTCGATATTTATATGAGTTTCTTTTATCTGGCTGTCCCGGATTGCGTGGTCCTTCTATCTTTTCTATCTTCACATCACCTTTTATCCAGTCCCCGGGCATAAATCTGCTGTCAGTTTGCAGGTAGATAGAGCCATGCACAGGTGAATTATCAATGGTTTTCACTTTCAGCAGGTATAAATAGGATGAATAATTAGTAGAAACAAGCCGGGAAATTGTGCCGGTAAGTGATGTTTCTACCTGAGAATAGGGTGCCATGATCTTATCAAGATGATTGGAAGGCTTTGTCTCTGCAATCTGCAGACGCAGGACAGCAAGCAGGAAGATGAGCAGCAGCAGCAGTCTGGAATTGTATTTTAAGAGATATAGAATAATAATATTCAGGCAGATCAGAATGATAAGTCCGGAAACTGGAATATGAAAGTATTGTCCGGCAATCAGACCCGCAACCCAACCCAGAACCGGCAGTAACAAAGTGCAGGGAGCTGCCCGGATAATCATCTTCTAATAATTTATTCCTCTTTTCTCATCGCTCGGCAGGCATTTATCAGGCTATTTGTGGAGCTGTCGTGATTAGTGACGTTTTCGTCAGTCCGCAGTTCTGGTAAGATCCTGCCGGCGAGTTGTTTGCCCAGTTCCACGCCCCACTGGTCAAAGCTGTAGATATTCCAGATAATGCCCTGCACAAATATCTTATGTTCATACATGGCAATGAGATTGCCCAGGACTCTGGGAGTTAATTTTTTATATATTATGGAATTAGTGGGTTTATTGCCTTTGAAGACCTTAAAGGGCAGGAGAGCTTTGATTTCTGCTGTTGTTTTGCCTTGAGCCAGCAGCTCAGTTTTCACTTCAGCAGGTGATTTTCCCATCAGTAGGGCTTCTGTCTGGGCAAAGAAATTAGCCAGCAGCTTGAGGTGATGATCACCAATAGGATTGTTTGATTCCGCTCCAGCCAGGAAATCGCAGGGTATCAATCTGGTACCCTGATGGATCAATTGATAAAAGGCATGCTGCCCGTTAGTGCCGGGTTCGCCCCAGATAATTGGTCCGGTTTTATAGCTGATGCTATTGCCATTGCGGTCACATTCCTTGCCGTTACTTTCCATATTGCTCTGCTGAAGATAAGCTGGAAAACGATGCAGATATTGTTCATAGGGCAGCACTGCTTCAGTTTCCGCTCCATAAAAATTGTTATACCAGATGCTGATCAGGGCTAAGATCACGGGGATATTAGCTGCAAATTCTGTCTGACGAAAATGCTTATCCATCTGCCAGCCGCCCCTTAGTAATTCGCTGAAATTATCATAACCGGTATAGCACATTACAGGTAAGCCAATAGCTGACCAGAGCGAGTATCTGCCGCCAACCCAATCCCAGAATTCAAACATGTTGGCAGGGTCTATGCCAAAGTCATGCACAGCTCGTTTATTCGTGGAAATAGCCACAAAATGACGGGCAATATCAGCTTCAGTACGCTCATTCTGCAGGAACCAGCTTCGGGCAGTCTGAGCATTTGTCATGGTTTCCTGAGTTGTGAACGTTTTGGAAGCTATCATAAAAAGTGTGGTTTCCGGATTCAGTTTTTTAAGCGTTTCTGTTATGTGTGTGCCGTCAATATTGGAGATAAAGTGCACTTCTAACTGAGGATTTCCAAAGAACCTTAGTGCTTCGCAGACCATTTTGGGACCAAGATCACTACCGCCAATCCCGATATTTACCAGGTCTGTAACTGGTTTTCCACTACAGCCCAGCCAGGTTACGGAGTAGATTTTATCAGCGAATATTTTCATTTTGGCTAATTCACTGTTAATTTGTGGCATCACATCTTTTCCATCCACATACACCGGTTCTGTATCCTGGTTTCGCAAAGCTGTATGCAGCACTGCCCTGTTCTCGGTTACATTTATGCGTTCACCTGTAAACATTTCTTCAATAGCATCTTTTAGCTGGCATTCATTTGCCAGGTTAACAAGAAGGCTCATGGTTTCTGATGTTATCAGATTCTTGGAAAAATCCAGCAGCAGATCATTCCAGCTTAAAGAGAATTTCTGGAACCTGTCTTGATCACGGTTAAATTCGCTTCGCATATCGAAATCTTTCATCGACTGAAAATGCAAATGCAGTTTCTGCCAGGAGGAAGTTTCGGTCGGGTTTATATTATTCTTCACACGGTCTCCATTTATTTATAATTCGCTGATCACTCGGTTTAGGATCACAGCCAGGAAGTCTGACCGTTTAGGCATTTCCAGAATAACAGAAATCGCTTTTTCACGCTCTATCCTCATTCCATTAGAATAGGGCACAAAATTTGTTATATCTTTAATTTCCATAGACTTACGTCCATCTTTTCCGATAAAGATAAGGTGCAGATTTGTCAGTATCATTTTTCCGGTATCTACCAAAACCCAGTTTTCGTCGGTATCTTCTACTTCTCCCAGATAGCCGGTTTCCCAGGATTCCTTGCCCGGAAGCTTGATTTGACCAGAGAGCATATTAAAGTTTTTATCCCGGGTCTTTTTAGAAGATTCAAACCATTTTGCCGGTGCAGTAAAGCAGGCAGTCTCTTTGTTACGCAGTTGAATATCAATTGTTATCTGGGGTAAAGGCTCATTTTCTAACTGCCAGTAGATTTTGTATCTTTCATAGGCTTCCTGAGTCTGAGCAGTCATTTCCGGCTGTAAACCCAGATTTTGGATTAATACTTTAAATTCGTCCTCTTCTTCCGGGGTAATTCTGCCATCTTCCATGATCTCTTCCAGCTTTTCACCAATTTTCTTATTCGCCTGGCTGGCAAGTATCTCATCTGTTCTCTCTTTGGAAAGCAGCAGATTCTCACTCAGTTTATCCAAAAAATTCTGCTCATCCTCATCTAATGTGCCATCACTGAGACTGCGACCTACTTCCTTACTGAATAGCCTGGTCACTACTGCAGAATGGATTTCTTTGATCATCCGGTCTGATAGACCCAAAAGCAGTTTCAGTCTGGCAAGCTCAGCAATTTCCTGGTCAGTGAGTTTTTTATCGTCCAGGCATTCCTGAAGATAGAGATGATAATAGCCCAGTAGCCGGCGTTGAGTTTTTGCCAGCGTAACGGCATCATAACGCTGGCAGATTGCTTTTATATCTAATTGAGAGGCTTCCATTATCGATTTCTCTGCCAGCAGGTTATTAATTTCAATGATCAGGTTTTCCGGTATCTGCTTTTTCCATAACTTCTGCCATATACTTCGCTTTTGCACTGGCTTTTTCCTAAATACACTCACCATTGCCTCCTTGTCTTTTCTGATTATCAGCATTTAAATCTGTCGTTTCGATATATTTCAAATTACACGCCAGCAGGCAAGAAAAATTATATTTTTTTATATTACTTGACTGAGAAATTTGAATATTATGGCTGGACGTTGAGGTTATAATGGAATACCAGAAAATAAACAGTGAGAATTTTTATAATGTTTTAGCGGCAGTTAATCCTCAGCTTGATCTGACGGCTATCAGGAAAGCTGTTCTGCTGGCAGGTAAGGCACACCAAAACCAGAAACGCGAATCTGGAGAAAATTATATCATTCATCCTCTCACTGTAGCTGTGATCATTGCCGGTCTGGGATTGGACGCCTCGGCTGTTTGTACTGGTATTTTGCATGATGTTGTCGAAGATACGGATATAACTGCTGCTGACATCACTAATGAGTTTGGCAGTGAAATCAGCTATCTGGTGGATGCAGTCACTAAAATTGGCTATCTGCCCTATTCAACAGGGAAATCTTTCCAGAAAGCGGAAAACTACCGTAAACTGCTGCTTGCTATCACAAATGATGTGCGCGTTGTGTTTATCAAAATTGCTGACCGGCTGCATAATATGCGGACTCTGCAGCATCTGAATGAACACAAGCAGATAGAGATTGCTCAGGAAACTCTGGAAATATATATTCCCCTGGCGATCCGCTTTGGTTTGCAGAATATTAAGCGTGAACTGGAAGACCTTTGCCTGAAATATCTCTATCCTGATATATATCATGAACTTCAAGCCATGATTAATGAAAAAAAATCTATCCGTGATGCATATATTGAAGCCTTTGTACAGGAGGTTCAGACATTATTGGCAGACGAAAATCTTTCTGCCCGGATATTTGGACGCAGTAAACATTTCTGGTCGATTTTCCGTAAAAAAGTGCAGCTTAATATCAATTATAACGAGATTAATGATTATTATGCCATCAGGATTATCACCAGTAGTGTTGAAGACTGCTTTTCCGTTTTAGGACTGATCAATACTCATTATCAACCTTTGGCAAACACCTATAAAGATTATATTACACAGCCAAAACCAAATGGCTACAGCTCCCTGCATCAGGTAATTGTCGCCGCTGAGGGTAGTAAAATTGAAGTTCAGATCAGGACTGAAAAGATGCACTTTGAGGCAGAAGAAGGTTCCGCAGCTCACTGGAAATATAAAGGATTTATTGATTCGCAAAACCCGGAAAAACTCTCTGTGATTAAACCGGATAAAGAATATGAGGAACAGGTTAACTGGCTGAGGGATTTATTGAACCTTTACCAGCAGGAGCAGCCCGAAGAATTTATTAATGTCCTGAAAGAAAAATTCTTTCGTGATAAGATAATCGTGAAAACACCTGCTGATGAATATGTGGAATTGCCTATAGGCTCTACTCCACTTGATTTTGCTTTCGCTGTTCACACAGATATTGGACTGCACTGCCTGTCTGCCAGAGTAAATGGCAAGCATGCTTCCCTGCGCCAGCAATTGAATGATGGTGATCTGGTGGAAATAAAAACTGCCAGAAATGTGAAACCCAGCCGCGACTGGATAGAAATTCTCAGTTCTCCTCGAGCCAGACAACGGGTTCGCTCCTGGTTTCGTAAACAGGAAACGGAAGATGCTATTTCTCTGGGAAAAAGCATCTTTGAGAAAGAAATCAAAAAAAATGATTTCAAGCTGAATGAGCAGGCGGTAAATGAATTAGCCGTTAAGCTGAAATATTCCGGGCAGAAAAACTTATTCGCCGATCTGGGACAGGGTAATCTGATGATGGAAAAGGTGCTGGATATTCTATCACCGGACAAAGAACCTCCGCAAAGCACCACTTTACCTGGTCTCGACCGGAAGTATTCCAGTGAATCTTCAAAGTCATTTATTGAGATAGAAGGTCTGGAGAATCTCATGGTTCATTTTGCCCGTTGCTGCAACCCCCTGCCCGGCGACGATATAATCGGCTATATCACCCGGGGACGTGGACTTAGTGTGCATAAAAAGGATTGCCCTAATCCTGCTTTTATTCAACTCTGCCAAAGAGAGCCGGAAAGACTCATGCACCTGCACTGGCAGAAAGGCTCTAATGAAAAGGATTTTATGGTTGCCAGACTATCAATTATTGCCCTGCCGCGACCAAAATTGAATTATGAGATCACTTCCCTCCTGGCAAAATTTAAGATCACTACCCTCACCAGTTCTTCACAACTATCCGGTGACCATGAAGAAATGGAATTACTGCTGGAAATCAAAGATAGAAACCAGCTAAAAAGACTAAAAAACTCACTTCTTAAAATTAATAGCATTATAGAAGTAAATTAAAAGGAGAATAATCATGAATTCTTTTACCGATTACGCTGTTGAGCAAATGAAAGCTCTTTGCTCTATTCCCAGTCCTTCCGGCTTCACGGCAAAAGTTACGGAATACTTGCTGGGTACTATCACTGATCTGGGCTATATTCCTCATAAAACCAATAAAGGTTCCGTGCTGGTAACTTTAGGTGGGGAAGGCGACCATCTGGTGCTGGCTGCCCATATAGACACCCTGGGCGGTATGGTTAGAGCAGTGAAACCTAATGGCAGACTCCGGCTCACCACTATTGGCGGCTTCCCTTTCCAGAATATCGAAAATGAAAATGTGACTATCCATACCCGTAAAGGAAAAGAATTTTCCGGTACAATGCATCTCTGTGAGCCTGCTGCTCATGTAAATAAAGACCTTGCTACTGAAAAACGGAATGACAGCACAGTGGAACTTGTGATTGATGAAATTGTGAAATCAGCCGAAGAAACGCAAAAGCTGGGCATTTCTGCCGGTGATTTTATCTCCTTTGATCCGCGTACCCGCGTTACAGAATCCGGCTTTATCAAATCCCGTCATCTGGATGATAAACTGTCTGCAGCTATCCTGCTGGCTCTGGCAAAAATGATAATTGATGGAGAATTTAAGCTCAAACGCAAGCTTTCTCTGCTCTTTACTTCCTACGAAGAAGTCGGGCATGGTGGCAGCAGCGGATTACCTGCTGACGTGCAGGAAATGATTTCAGTTGATATGGGTGCTGTTGGTGATGACCTTTCCACAGATGAACTGGTTGTTTCTATTTGTGCCAAAGACTCCGGCGGTCCTTATGACTATGATATCACCAGTAAGCTGATAGAAGTGGCAGAAGAAAACAAACTGGATTTTGCCGTAGATATTTATCCCTATTACGGTAGTGACGTGGAAGCATCCCTGAGGGCAGGATATGACCTTAGACATGCTCTGATAGGTCCAGGAGTAGCTGCTTCACACGGCTATGAACGCTCTCATATTAAAGCTGTGGAAAATACCCTGAAACTGCTGGCTGCCTATCTGAAATAGTTAAAAAAAAAGAGCCGGCACAAAGCCGGCTCCATCATTTCGCATTGGAAAAAGACTATAAACTAATAGCCTCTACAGGGCATTCGCCTACGCAGGCTCCGCAATCTACACATGTATCTCCATCACATACTGCTACATCATCTTCGATCGATAATGCTTCAACCGGGCACACTGCCACGCATGCTCCGCATCCAACGCAATCATCACTTATTTTTACTGCCATAATTACCTCCTTCTTTTATGTCTTTATTGTCCGGACGACATAGTGCCTCTTTGCCAAGAGACTTTTTTTTGTAAAGTTTTTTTCTAAATATTTTATCAAACTGCCCTATTCCCCATTGGCTCCAGACCATCACAGGTCTGGCTTTAAACCCACTTTGTGAAATCCTACTGCATAAAGTGGGTTGAATTATATCAAGATGTGAAGAGCTTAAATATCCGTTGATATTGAAGCGATGAACAACGCAGATAGAACTTAAAAGAACAAGTTAAAAGTCACAGATGTTTATGAGGTAATGCTTAACAATCCATCAAAGATATGTCGAAAGATGCTTTGTGCTGCTTAAAGAAAAACTTCCAGCTTGTTATAGATAGAAAAGAGTAAGATCATAACTCCCTGCAATAATATTAATTACAACTAAATCTTACTCTTTTTGCGTTTTTTGAAGATTACCCCTACTATTTATATTATTAAAAAAAAGCATCTTTCTACAATTATTTCTTCACTATTCACTCTTAAATAACACATTACAGTTCTCAAATAAAATGTGACCCAAATGTAACGTCTTATTTTATTGTTTAGCATGCTTTTAACTCATTAAATTACATTTTCGCCCCTTTTTTGCAAATACATACCCATTATTTTAATATTTTTTTAGCAGTAGTCTTTGGTAAAATTGAGTTAAAGATTATTGTAAAATTGGGGTCATTTTAATATCTTTGAGGTCAGGTGTTCTGAATGTACTCATTGGATTGACTTAAGCGACTTACCCGCCAACCTCAAAAAAGCTTAAGTCAATTCTGCCTGCTGTCTCAATATTCTTTTTACTATTTGAGCAGCACTGCTTTGTTGCTGACGCTTTTTCTGCCAGATATTATGCGTACAAAATAAATACCTGTTGAGCAGGAGAGTCCCCGCTGGTTTTTCCCATCCCAGGTGATATTGTCTCTGGCAGAATCTGTTTGCCAGGTTCTGATCTGCTGTCCTTTCACGTTATAAACAGCTACTTTTACTTTTTCTTCTTTCATATTTATTGTGTCCCAGGAAATTTTTAAGTCCGGATTAAAAGGATTTGGTGATAACTGCAATTTGATGGTTGACTGGATTTCATCTTCAGAAGTGACCGTTGTGGGAATGCGTAACTTTTGCATATACCAGCTCATGCCGTATTCACCTTCATCAGGTCTTTCTGAGGCTTTGCCGTCTATCCAGCAGAAATAGATGTCATCTCCATCTATGCAGGTAAAAGAGCCAAGCCAGTAATTACTATATTCCAGGTATTGATAAGGGTTCTGGGGCAGCAGTTCGCTGGCTATACCCTCAAAATCAACCACTGTGATCTGTTGAGCTCCCCATTGCAGGTGCGAGAATATCAGCAGATGTTCATTCAATATCCGCACGTCATCTATATCGTAATATTCATAGCCGGGAATGTCTACAGGATGGTTGAGGGCTGTGCCGTCATAATTAAATCTGCGGAACTTCATATTATCATCATCCTGCCTGGTAAAGATGGCATAACTATCCCCTAAATCAGTGATCGTAAGTTCATCTGCTTCCTGCAAAAAGGAGACAATATCACCCATGTCGCTGGATAGATTTTCTCCTTCAGGGGTAATACGATATTCCAGCAGTTGCATGCCAAAAGTTGTATGCTCTGCCACTAGAAAAAGCATATTGCCATCTGTCTGAGGAATACCTGTAGGATAATCAGCCATTGCCGTAATATTGAATGGAACTTCTTCATCCCACATCATCTCTCCATTTTCATCAACCCGGCTCAGGAAATAACCGCTTCCCCAACTGGTCATCCGGAAAATATAGTCATGATAAGCGACTATCCAGTGTGTATCAGAATTTGCCCAGGGATAAATAATTCCTCCCTCTTCCCAAACAAACTCATCATTAACCATTTTCTGGACTCGGGCATATCCATGGGGACTATCCAGATTCCAGGTAAAGAGCAGAGCATTGTCCTCATCAGGAATTGTCGTCATATTGATATTTGTATTAATGAATTCACCTTCTCCTAAAAATATTCCATCCTCACCCCAAACCAGTTCCGGCTCTACACTGAAATCCACAGCATTCAAATATAGGAATTCAGGACCGGAAGTCTCCGGGTCAGGAACTTCCATTACAAAATAAATCCTCTCTTCAATAACACCCAGAGTTTGACTATAATCCGCCTCAGGTGATGATATCTGCATTCCTGCGGAAGCACCCACAACATTGCCGTCCTCGTTAAACAGCTTCATCACCATTCGCCTTTCATTCAAATAGTATGATTCCAAAAATACTGCTTCCAGATCATTTACCTTATACACATTCTCGCAGAACAGACTGCTATTCCGTCCCCGGCTGATTTCACTGCCTTCTTCTCCGCAAACTGCCTGTCCGGATTCATTGATTATCTGGCAGGTGAGTATTTCATTCTCAGGGTCATCATTCATCAGCCGCCAACCGCAACTGGTGATATTTCCGCCTGAAAATACCCCGAACATGCAGCCCCAGGTATTTGTCTCACTCTCATAATCCCACCAGCCTTCTTCAGGACTGTATAATTCTCCGTCACTGTCATACTCCCAAAGAGTGACAGTAATTGAACCTCGACGCCAAAGACGAAAATTACCATTTCCCATGCCATAAATGCCACTATAGCTATAATCAGAATTCAGATAATTACTCCAGAGCTCTTCTCCTGCAGAATCAATTTTTATTACTGTGTTACCTGTATCATATTGATAGAAATAGATATAATAGCTGTCAATAGACGAAGTTACTATGAAGGAACTGATATAGATAGGACTGCTCAAAAGTAAAAGAGGTTCATCAAAAACTGCTGAACCGGTTAGATCTATCTTTTGCAGGAAGATTTCATTACTTACCCTAAAGATCATGTCCAGAGTATCACCCTGCTGAAAAAGATAAGTTTTAGAAGCATAATAATCTGTAATTATAATTCCTTCCCAGATAAATTCACCTAAAGGTGAAAGCTTGGTTAATTTGTTAACAGATTCCTCAGGGTAGTAGATCACCAGATTGCCATTGCCATCCGTGATCATTTCATAATCATAAAATTCTACATCAAGTGAGATCCCTGTTTCCCAATTCGGACAGCAGACTCCTTCAGAGTTATAATGCCAGAAATTGATGTAATTCCCATTGCCGTCTCCACAGCGAAAGCTCAGATAACAACCGCCTTGGTCATCGCTGATCAGCCGATAAGTATAAGGGTAGCAATCTGACACACATACTCCGTTTGCACCCCACAAAATTTCACCGGCGGGACTCACCTTTTGCAGATAAATCTCATAACCATCGCCAAAATATAACCCCGGAATATTGCGTGTATCATGCCAGCCAACTATTAGATTACCATCACTGGCTGCTATCACTTGACTCCGACCTTGATATTTGGCTGCCTCACAGATCAGCAGATCAGATTGCCAGATTGCCACACCATTAACATTATAAGCCTGCATATAAAGATCAGGATCCCCTGTTTGTGATTCACTCCAGACATAATAACTGATCTCATCAACTACTGCTCCACTTTCATCATACCAGTAAAGAGGATAATCCACATTCACCGGCATTCCGCCAGTCTGCCACTGCAATTGGGCATTCAGGGCATAAGAAAGTAACACAAGGAAAAATAATATTGTGATTTTTGTTTTCATACTAGCAGCCTCCGTTAACATATTATCTCCCATTGTCAAAAATAATTACAGGTTTTATACGATAAAGCCTCTATTTTGTACCCATACCCCATCTAAAATGAATACAATGCAATTTCCATTCCAGAACTAAACAAGACGCAGTGGACATGGTGGACTCAGTGGCGGGTGTGCCTATCCATCCCTGGTCTGGATTTCTGCGTATCCAGACCATCCCTGGTCTGAGTTTCTACGTATCCAGACCATCCCTGGTCTGGGTTTCTACGTATCCAGACCATCCCTGGTCTGGGTTTCTGCGTATCCAGACCATCCCTGGTCTGGGTTTCTGCATATCCAGACCATCCCTGGTCTGAGTTTCTACGTATCCAGACCATCCCTGGTCTGAGTTTCTGCATATCCAGACCATCCCTGGTCTGAGTTTCTACGTATCCAGACCATCCCTGGTCTGGCATTCTAAAATACTTATTGGCACAAGAAATAATTTATTTAATATATCAGATTAAGAAAATATTTGAAATAAGCTGACTTCCTCTCACTTATTAAACCATTAAACATCTGATAATTAGAACTATTGTTACTTAATATAAAATACGTTTTCTTCGACGATAAATATTGTCCAAGTCGTTCCAAAATAAAAAATCCTCCTTTTTTTGAGGCTATAAAAGCATATTAAACTGCAAATAAATATCCTACGTAAATATTCAGTCCACTATACTCTCCCTGTAGCATCCGAGTGGCTTCCCTGTGGGTTACAGGAGTATGGAACAGAGTTACTACTTATATTAGCTCTATCAGGACTACAATATCTATATAGTACGTATATCAGGCATACATCTAAGTAGATCAAACTTTCCAGTTTGATGGAACCTAATGCTTAATCCGGGAGGATTAAGCTACATGATTAAATTGTAGCAATGCCATAATTTTGTGTCAGAGAATAATTTAGATTGACAGGAGAGAACTTGAATAAAATTTGAAAGGTTCAGAATTGAACGAAGGAGAATGTAATTGGCAAAGAACATAGAGATAGCTCAGGAGCGGATACGGAATTTTTGCATAATCGCTCACATTGATCATGGAAAATCTACTTTGGCAGACCGGATGCTGGAGGAGACAGGTGTAATTGTGCATGGCAAGCAGCTGGATCAGGTGCTTGATGACATGGATCTGGAGCGGGAACGCGGAATCACGATCAAGTCACATGCTATCCGGCTTCCTTATAAATATGAGGGTAAAACATATATCTTAAATCTGATAGATACACCGGGTCATGTAGATTTTTCTTATGAAGTTTCGCGGAGTTTATCTTCCTGTGAAGGGGCATTGTTACTGGTAGATGCAGCACAGGGGATTGAGGCACAGACGATGAGCAATATGTATCTGGCACTGGAGAACAATCTGGAGATAATTCCAGTGATCAATAAGGTAGACTTACCCAAAGCAGATGTAGATGGCACTTCCCATGAAATAGAAGAGACAATGGGCGTAACCAAATCCGAAATATTTCGCATAAGCGCCAAACAGGGCATCGGAATAGATGAGTTATTACGTGGGGTAGTGGAAAAAATACCTCAGCCTAAGGGCACAATAGATGCTCCGGCGAAAGCACTAATCTTTGACTCCTACTTTGATCCCTACCGGGGTGTAGTGGTGCTGGTGAGGGTGTTTGACGGCAGGCTACGCCGGGGCGATATGATCCGGCTGTTCTCTAATAAAAAAGAATTTAAAATAGAAGAAATTGGTTATCTGGGAATAAAATTCGAAGAGCAGACATTTTTAACCGCTGGAGAAGTGGGTTACATAATTTCCGGGATCAAGGAGGTGGCAGATGCCCGGGTAGGCGATACGATAACTACTCAGAAGGGTGGCTGCTCTGAGGCATTACCGGGTTTTGAAGAGCCGAAGCCGATGGTATATTCCGGCATATTCCCTTTGGACAAGGAGGATTACGGTGATCTGCGGGACAGCATAGCCAAACTGAAATTAAATGATTATGCCTTAACTTATGAGCCGGAAAGTTCTTTAGCGTTAGGCTTTGGATTCCGCTGCGGGTTCCTGGGAATGCTGCATCTGGAGATATTCAAAGAGCGATTATATAGAGAATTCAATGTGCAGATAATAGCAACCACACCCAGTGTGCGGTTTAATATTCATCTGACCAATGGTGAGAAAATAATTATTTATAATCCCATTGATATGCCTGACCTGGTGCGGGTGAATTTTATAGAAGAGCCTATAATGGACGTGGAGATCATAGTACCTGCGGAATATGTGGGCAATATCATGAAGCTTTGCCAGGAACGGCGAGGTGTGCAGACTGATTTGCAGTACATAGACGAGAAGCGGTTATCATTGAAATATGATCTGCCTTTGATAGAGATCATCTTTGATTTTTATGATAAATTGAAATCCGTGAGCCGCGGTTATGCCTCGCTGGACTATCAATTTAAAAGGTATCAGCGGTCAGCAGTGGTGAAAGTGGATATTTTGATCAACAGCGAGAAAGTGGATGCCATGAGTTTTATCTGCCATGAAAGCAAAGCCTACAGCTGGGGTAAGAGCGTAACTGAGAAACTGCAGGAAGTAATCCCTCGACAGTTATATAAAGTAGCACTACAGGCAAGCATTGGCTCCAAGATTATAGCGCGAAGCACGATCAATCCAGTAAGAAAAGATGTAACCGCAAAATGCTATGGCGGTGATATTACGAGAAAACGCAAACTTCTGGAGAAGCAGAAAGAAGGCAAGAAGCGGATGAAAGAGATAGGCAGCGTGCAGGTTCCTCAAGAGGCATTTCTGGAAGTATTGAAGGTCGAGAGGGATTAAAAGACGTGAATCTCCAGCGGTTAGAATTATTTTGATTATTGGAATAGATAATGCTTGATAGTATTAAAAGAAAAACAGGATAAAGTTGGAGGATAGATAGAAATGAAGTTCAGAATTTTATTTTTGCTGGTGTTGATATGCATGATATTAGTGCTGTTTACGGGGTGTGCACAGCCAAATGACCCTGAGACAGCAGATGATGATCCGGTATATCTGGAATTGCAGGCAGTTTACCCCACAGATGGCTATGTAAGTGATCTACAGGTAACAGATGGCTATGTATATGTAGCCGAGGATGAAGCAGGGTTTTCAATCTGGGATAATGCTACTGATGTGTTAATAACTCGCTATACAGAAGATATATCTATAAATTTTAGACTGATAGCTGTTGATGAAGCCAGTAATGGGTTGCTTGTGTACAATAGATATGGAACTCACGCAGGAATCCTGTTATATAACATAGCAGATAAAAGTAACCCGGTAGAAAAATGGTGGCATTCTGGTAATTCTAATGGTATAACAGTTTTAAATGTAACCTCTATTGACAGTACACAATTCAGATTTCACTGGTTAAATCAGGAGACTCTGTATTATACTGGTAGATTTGTCTCTGCAGGTGGAGGAGCGTTCTGGAATTTCGTAGGCGAGAGTTCAGGTGATTTTGCTAATGATGTAGCGGATTTTAACGAAGATTATGAGACCGGTAGTATATATTGCGCCAGTTATCAATTAGGATTGCAGGTAGTGGAAAAAGATATAGAAGGAAATATTATTACATTTCCACCGATTGGCAGTGTAGGCACAATTGGACAAACAATTGCTGTCAAGGTTGTTGACAATATTGCCTATTTAGGGAACCGGGAAGAGGGTATTCAGGTATTCGATATTGCGGATATAAATAATCCGGTAGAGCTTTTTAATTATGATACAACAGGACTGGCATCAGATATAGTAGTAAATACGGAGTTGAATGTATTTGCCCTGGCATCCACAAGCGGTGGAATTTATTTATTTAATGGACCCCAGGGAGAAATCAGGCGTTTACAGCGGATAGATGATAGTGAGATAGGATATACTTATAAGGTCAAAATCCATGGAAACTATCTCTATGCTGGCACGCGCTACGGTATATATAAATATAAAATAGTGAATTTATAAAGGAGTAATGAAATGAGAAAAGCATTTTTAATAGTGGTAATATTGATAGGTCTGGCGACATTGTTTGGCCAGATAGAATGGCAGGAAGATGGAGTTCCTGTGCGCCAGGGAGTAAATATCGAGTGGTTCAGGAGCGCTATCACGCTGCCGGATGGTGGCTGTGTATATACCTGGAGTGATACCCGCCGGGGTGACCGTGATGTATTTGCCCAGAGAGTAGATAGTGATGGTAACCTCATGTGGGGTAATGGCGGTGTATTGATCAATGGCGTGATAGACCGTCAGGAAGACATTGTAGTAATGAATGGCGCAGATGATGAGACTATATTTGCCTGGGTCGATTTCCGGAATGAGATTGCCGGTGATATTTATGCCCAGAAACTGGATGGTGACGGGAATTTAATGTGGGCGGAAGATGGCGTGCCCTTATGTCTGGCAGAAGAAATCCAGATTTCATTGAATATTGTAAGTGATACAGATGGCGGAGCTTATATAATCTGGCTCGATGACCGGATTCAGGGTGGTTCTGATATATTCGGAACACATATCTTGGCAGATGGCAGTATAGCAGCAGGCTGGGAAGTAGATGGCAATCCCATAATATCAGCAAACGGAGCTCAGACGCAGCATACATTCTGGGAAGACGGTGAAGGTGGAGCAATCTGTGTATGGCATGATGAGCGGGAGCCAAACAATCAAAATCTTTATATGCAGCGTATAGCGGCAGATGGCAGTTATCTTTGGGATAACAATGGAACGGTATTATGCGATGCACCGGCGATACAGGAAAGTGCCAAAATAGCTCCTGATGGAACAGGCGGATTTATCGTAACATGGCGGGACCGTCGTCAGGATGAAGGTGGAGATATTTATGCGAACCGGATAAATTTAGCCGGTAGTATACTTTGGGCTGAAGATGTAGAGATATATGCAGGTGCCGCAGATCAGACTAATCCACGGATCACAACAGCTTCCGATGGCGGAGCACTGATAACCTGGGAAGATATGCGTAATAATGGTGATTATGCCGATTTATATGTCCAGAAGGTAAGTTTAGATGGCACACTTATGTGGGACCCCAGCGGGGAAGTAGTCTGTATGGAAGATTATCATCAATTGAATCCCCGTCTGGTGGGCGATGAAAGCGGAGGCTGCTGGATCATCTGGGATGATGGCAGGGAAGCAGATCACCCTCAGGAAAACATCTATATTCAGCATTTTAATGGCAGTGGTGATGCTTTGCTGGAAACTAATGGACGCATTGTATGCGATGCTTTTGGTCTCCAGAGTGCACCATTGATCAAAAAAGATGCTAACAATCAAATATATCTGATCTGGAGTGATGAGCGTACCGGTTCTGTAGGTATCCGTCAGCAGTTAGTAGATGGTGATGGCAATATGCTTTTGGAAGCTAATGGAGCAGAAGTGTTTTACGGGCTTTGCGGTGATGGCACAAATTACCGGATGCTGGGCAAGCCAGACAGCCGGATGCTTTTCTGGAAAGACACGCGGAAATCTGTAGTAGCCAGTCAGATTTATGTTCAAATTATGAATAATGATGGTAGTTTTGGCTTAATCGAAGATGGTATTCCGATCACAGAGATGACAGGAGCAAATCAGGAATTTATGCAGTGTGAACTGATGGGAGATAATGCAGTTTTAGTCTGGGAAGAGTTACGTGGTGAAATGCTGAAAACCTATACACAGTTGGTAGATGCCGCAGGGAATCATCTTTGGGGAGATATGGGAGTTCAGTTAAGTGTATTTGATACAAATCATCATGATGCTCATTTATCCGTGATGGGAGATGCCGTATATTATGGCTGGTCAGATGAGAATGAAGATTTCATGAATCCTGTATTCCAGGTATGTGCCCAGAAGGTAATTGACGGAGTAATTCAGTGGGATGAGGAAGGAGTAGTAGTTGGCGAAAACGATGGCGATGATGTCCTGCGCGATATCGTAGAAAATTATTTTATCTGGGAGCTTCAGGCGTTTCCCGATTATGATATTTATGTAAATAAGCTGAATGATGATGGTGAGATTTCAGAAAACTGGGCAGAAAACGGTATTCGGATTTGTGGTGCAGCTGCAAATCAGTTAAATCCTCAGGGAGTGATGACACCAAACGGATTGCTGGTGATGTGGGAAGACCTGAGAACTGGAGTAGATGGCGATATTTATGGTCAGATGATCAATTCTGATGGTGAAATATTATGGGAAGCCGATGGGATTCCTTTTGTAGAGGAAATACATGACCAGTCTGGTTTCCAGATGGAGTATTATAATGATTACATATATCTGATCTGGAATGATATGCGAGACAGCCTTGATTATGATATTTATATGCAGAAATATGATCTGGATGGTAATGAGCAATGGGAAGCAGGAGGCGTGCCGGTAGCAGTGAAGCCAAATCAGCAGGCAAATCCAGCTTTCAGTTTCCTGGACAATACGATTATGGTTTATTGGGATGATGTAGTACAGGAAAATGACATAAATCTATTTGCCAAAAAGTATGATCTGGATGGAAATTTAGCGGCAGGCTGGTCCAATGATGGTTTAGTGATCTGTGCGGCTATCAAGAATCAGCAGAATCCGGTAGCAGTTACTGATGGTAATCGCTATTCCTATGTGATCTGGAGCGATTTCCGCTCTTCTGGTAAAACCGATATTTATAATATCTATGCCCAGAAACTTGATCAGACAGGTGGTAATGCTCAGGACATTAATGAAATTGATGAAATGATTGACATTAACCTGACTAATTATCCAAATCCTTTCCGTAATGGAACAATTCTCAGCTTTGAACTGAACAGAAACCTGCTTCAGGATGCCAAAGTGGAGATATTCAACGTGAAGGGTCAGAAAGTGAGAAGCCTCGAAGCTACTTCAAATCGTGTGTACTGGGATGGTTGTGATAAGAATGGTAAACTGGCAGCAAGTGGAATCTATATGTATCAATTCAGTAATAAGCACTTTACCAGTACAGCTAAAAAAATGATCAGGATGAAGTAATCACAGTCCTAACGTACAAAAGACAGGGAACAGGTGAGACTATGAAAAGAATAATATTGCTGATGATATTGCTGGCAGTCCTGAATATCTGGGGACTTGACCCGATATATCATAATAATGCAGAAATTGCTGCTGAACTGGATTCGCTGCAGCAGCAGTATCCCGATATAATGATGGTACGTGAACTGGGTGTGACTGCCACAGATGGGTTGCCCGTATTAGCTGTGAAGATATCTGATAACGTGACAGTAGATGAAGATGAACCCGCAGTCCTGTTTTTGGGACAGTGCCATGCCGAAGAAGTTATGGGTGTGGAAATCTGTATGGCTATGATCCATGAAATGCTGTTATACCACAATACTACCTATTACACTACATTGATAAATAATATAGAAATCTGGATAGTACCGACCCATAATCCCGAAGGATTACAGGTGGTAACCGATGAATGGGATACATCATACCGTAAGAATAAGTCTGATACAAATAACAATGGCATATTTGATTTTGTGGTAGGTGTCGGACATGATGTTGATGGAGTGGACCTGAACCGGAATTATGACTTCAACTGGGTACACAGTGATACATTATATACTCCTGGCGGTAATGAACTTTATGATTACTACCGGGGACCTTCACCCTTTTCAGAACCGGAAGCGCAGTATGTGAAACAACTCGCAGATGAGCAGCACTTTATCCTTTCAATAGCCTGGCATTCATCGCGAACGGGTAATCTTTCCGAGAAGGTATATTATCCCTGGAACTGGGAGCAACAGAAGCCTTGCGTGGATTTGGAATTTAATGCTGCCTATGCTGCTACAATAGCTTATATGATTGAAAATCAGACCGGTTCGGGATATTACCAGCCCTTTCCGACCGAAGGCAGAAATTCCAAAGCTCATGACTGGTTTTATAATGAATATGGCACTTTGCAGTTTGAGATTGAGGCGGGAACCTCTAATTTGCAGCCGGGACCCGAGATTCTGCTGGATACCATTGAGCGCTGCAAGGTGGCACCTTATCATATGATGAACCGGGTATTGGGTTATCAATCCGACGATAAAGCCCTGCTTAAGGGTATTATCACTGATGCTGTAACTGGAGAACCTCTTCAGGCAGAATATATAATTGAAGAAAGAAATGCCCCTTCCTTCACTCCCCGTTTTAGTGATGAACTTTATGGGCGCTACTGGTGGATTTGTGCAGCGAGAAGTTATACTTTGCATGTCCGCAAGAAAGGTTATGCAGATAATGTTCAATCAGTCTATGTGAGCAATATGGTACAGACAGTCCGTGATGTGGCTTTGCAGCCTTTGGCAGATGCAACTTTATCCGGGTCAGTATCGTTTTCTGGAACACCAACACCCTTGTCTATTATAGTTCTTCATGAAATGGGTGATGAAATATTTGGTGTTGCGGTAGATGAGCAGAATTATGAAATCGACTGGTGGGAAGGAACAGCAGAATTTGTGCTAAGTGCAGAAGGCTATACCACTAAATTTGTCAGTATTGATCTGGCAGCAGGTGAGAATAATTATAATATTGTTATGGAGCCGGAAGTAGTGCTGTTCAGCGAGGACTGGAGCGGTGATTTCTCACAGTGGGTTGTGGATGGTGACTGGTATATTGGTGCAGATCCTATTTATGGCGTTCCTGCCGCAAAAGATACACCCAACCGTTTTTATCAAAATTCATCAGAAAGCACTTTGGAAATTGAAGGCTTCTTCAATTTGCATGGTGCCAGTGAACTGAGTTTGAAGGTTATGAACAACTATCATACAGAGCACGGTTATGATTTCTGCTATATTGAGATCAAACCTGACGGCAGTGATATATGGCAGCAGGTGAAAACCCTGTCCGGTGTGAGAAGCTGGAAGTATGATTACATTGATCTGAGTGATTATGTGGATACATATTCACGGATACGCTTTAGGCTGAGCACAGATGACAGCCTTGATGATCCCGGCTGGTGGATAGGCGAGATGAAGCTGGTTTCTGCTACAGCAGTTGACCAGCAGGAAAGTGAATTGCCGGCAGTAACTGCCCTGGGCGTGAGTTATCCTAATCCATTTTATGCAAATAATAGCAGAATAGGAACTTGTAAAATAGATTATTCTATTTCTCAGGCTGGTGAAGTGGAACTTAGTGTCTATAACCTGAGGGGACAAAAGGTCCGCTCACTGGTATCAGAAACTGTACCTGCCGGAAAATATACTATAAGCTGGGACGGTAGAAACAATGCCGGACAGACAACAGCCAGCGGTGTATATTTCTATCAGTTAAAAACCGATTCAGAAATTATAAACCGTAAAATGATCCTGATCAGATAAACAAGGAGAAAATATGAAACATAAGTTATTTATAATAGTTATGCTGGTACTGGCAGGCATGCTTAATGCTGCTGTCAGCTATGAAAATGCCCTTGATCATCTTGATATTCAACTCACAAACGGCAGCGAATTGGCAACCGAAAACGGAGTATATTACTGTACAGTGGCATTTCCTGCCCGGGAAGTCAACCTGGAAGTGCTCAATTCTGAAGTGAGTCTGTTTGATAATACCGGCAATCTGATAGAAAGTGGACTCAGCCTGGCTTCCGGGAGAATTGAGCTGGAAGAAACCATGGTGATGCGTGATTTGATCATGCACCGTATCCGTATAGAAACAAGAGGCGAAGAAGCCAGGAATAATTTTGTTCTTGATAATGCTGTAATCAGATTGCAGGCAGAAGGCGAAATTGAGACTTTTGAAACAGTTTCTTCTGTGTTTGCCCCTTTATATAGTAAAATTGTAGATAATTATGATACCTCTTATTTACGCAACCTGAGCGAGATGCCAGCCAAGATGCTGATTATTTCGCATACCGGATTGAATAATCTCAGCTATTTTACAAATTGGAAAAATGAGCGTGGTATTGCTACGGAAGTAGTGATGAAAAGCGATATTGGCAATACAGTATCTGAGATAAAAGACTATGTTCAGAATATTTATGACACTGAAGAACACCCGCCGGATTATCTGCTGATAATCGGTGACGTGAATGGGGCATTTGCTGTCCCTTCGTATTATCATTCGTCCGAAAATGATGTGACTGATCATCCCTACACTTTACTGGATGGCGATGATTATTTCCCTGAAATGATAGTGGGACGCTTCTCTATTGACCAGTCAGATAATTTGAATACTATTGTTTCCAAGGTTCTCCATTATGAAAAAACACCATATATGACAGACCCAGGATGGTTTGAGCGGATGGTTATAGTAGCTGGGAACTATAGCGATACTCCACCTCCTCCTACTACTCCAGTAACAACCAGTATGTGGCTGGCTGAAAAAGCTGCTGATTATGGCTATGATGATATAACGGAAATATATTACTGGTGGCCAGACTATCCCACTTACCCCGGTACAACAGAAATTAAAAATGCTATTAATGCTGGTGCGGGTATAGTAACCTACCGTGGCTGGGGTAATGCCTGGGGCTGGAACTATCCTTATTTCCATACTGAAAATATATTAGAACTCACAAACGGCTTGTATCTCCCTGTGATGACTTCTATTGTCTGTAATACGGGGGATTTTGCCAATGCTAATGTGGACCCCTGCTTTGGAGAACTCTGGCTGACCGCCGGTAACACCTCTAATCCCAAGGGTGGTGTGGTATTTGTAGGTCCTTCTGATCTGCATACTAAAACCAGATATAATAATGCTATTTTTGGCGGGTTTTATCAAGGCTTGCTGGACGAAGGTATTCATACCTTTGGTACTGCGGTGCTGCGCGGAAAAACAGAACTTTATAAAAGCTTCCCTTTGAACCATGGTGCGGGTGATAATGTGGAATTCTATTATTATGTCTATAATATTCTGGGAGACCCTTCTTTGAGTATATGGACTAAGACTCCCACTCCAATGAGCTGTGACCTGCCAGCAGAAATCAGTCTGGGTCAAGGCTATCTGGATATATATGTTCCTGAAATAGCCAATGGGATGGTAACGGCACGTAAAGGCGATGAATTTCTGGTAACAGAATTTGTGAGAGATCATTCTGCTACATTATATTTTAATGCAGAGACAGAAGGAAATATAGATGTAACGGTAACCGCTGTAAATCACCTGCCACTATTTGCCAGTGTGGAAGTATCAGAAGCAGCCATCGATCCGGTGATCACGGCTGTTGTGCCTGACAGCGAAATATTAGCTGGCTCTTCAGTTTCTGTGGATATTACCCTTGCTAATCAAGGCAGCGAAAGCAGCCCTTTCCTGGCAGAACTCTCTGAATTGACCGGTATGGCAGAAATACTTACAGAAGACCTTGAATTCGGGACTCTTGACCCCGGCTCCTCGGCAACTGTATCGGTAGATTTACTTATCTCGGGTGAATGCCTGAATGGCTATGAATTATCTTTCTTTATGACATTTGACGGCATTGATAATGAGATTAAATTCCCGCTTACTGTTGATAATTTTGTCTTAATGCCAGGTCAAATTGTGGTTAATGATGCTAATGGCGTCCTGGAACCAGGAGAAACTTCTGATATTACAGTGACAATTGCCAATACCAGCAGCGTGACAGCTACTAACCTGACAGCTACGATCACTTCTGCCACTACTGCTTTATCGGTTAATAATGCTACTGCCTCTCTGGGTGATCTGACGGGTGGAGCAAGTGCTGAGGCAGTATTTAATCTTACTGCCCAAGCTGGTGGCTTTAATGGCAGGGATGCTGGAGTCTATCTGCATCTGGAAGATGATGCCGGCAGAATATATGAAACTACTTTTTATTTAACAATAGGTGTAGTAACCAATGCAGACCCCACCGGACCATGTCTGGGCGGATATTATGCTTATGACAGTTTTGATACTGCTTATAATGAAGCCCCGGAATATTTCTGGGAAGAGATTGATCCCGAAGAAGGTGGTCTGGGAGAAGTGATATTAATGACGGATGATCAGTCCAATAATATTGATATTCCTTTTGATTTCACTTACTTTGGCGAAGTATATGACAGTTTAACGGTATGTTCTAATGGCTGGATATCTTTTGAGACAACCTGGCAGAGTTATTTCCGTAACTGGATCATACCGAGCGCACTGGGTGCAAATGCTCAGGTATGTGCCTACTGGGATGATCTGATCGGTGTTGGCGGAGGTGTGGAAGATATACGGCTTTGCTATTATTATAATACTGCTGAAAATTATTTCGTGATTGAATGGAGCAATGCAGTGAACCGCGAAGATAATCTTTCAGTTGAGCTTTTTGAAATAGTGCTTTATGATCCGGCAGAACATCAAACCACTAGTGGAAATGGTATTATTCAGGTGAATTATCATACTATTAATAATCCTGATAATGATGATAATTACTCTACCATAGGTATAGAAGGACCTCATCAGGAAGATGGTGTATTATATTCTCATGCCGATCTTTATCCGGCATCAGCTACTCCGCTGCAAAACGGACTGGCAATTAAATATACTACAGAAGCTCCGGATGATTTTACCGGTGAAGATGAAAATCTGTTACCTGAAATGCCTGTTCTAATGGCGAATTATCCTAATCCTTTTAATCCTGAAACTACTTTCAGTTTCTCACTGCCCCAGGCTGCCAATATTGAACTGGCAGTTTATAATATCAAGGGAGCAAAAGTGAAAACCATTGTTTCAGGATATCTGGAAGCTGGAAATCATGACAAGGTCTGGAATGGCAGAGATGAAAGTAATAACCAGGTAAGTAGTGGCGTGTATTTTTATAAACTGAAAACTGAGCGGCATACTACTACCAAGAAATGCGTATTGATGAAATAAATAATCTCAGCAGGGGAAACCAGCTTTCCCCTGCTGGATAATAAAGTGAAATGGATATCATGATCAGAGAAACTAAGGAGTAAATGTGAAGCGGAATTTCATTATTATATTTCTTCTAATGCTGGCATTCTACATGAATGCAGCAATTAGTTATGAACCTGCCCTTGATCATCTTGATATTCACCTCACAAACAGCAGTGAATTTTCTGCCGAAAATGGAGTATATTACAGCACCGTGGCATTTCCTGCCCGGGAAGTGAGTCTGGAATTGCTCAATTCTAATGTGAGCCTGTTTGATAATACCGGCAATCTGCTAGAAAGTGGACTCAGCCTGGCCTCCGGGAGAATCGAGCTGGAAGAAACCATGGTGATGCGTGATTTGATCATGCACCGTATCCGTATAGAAACGAGAGGCGAAGAAGCAGGGAATAATTTTGTACTTGATAATGCTGTAATCAGATTGCAGGCAGAAGGCGAAATAGAGACTTTTGACTCAATATCTTCTGTTTTTGCCCCTTTGTATAGTAAAATTGTAGATAATTATGAAACATCATATTTACGCAACCTGAGCGAGATGCCTGCCAAAATGCTGATCATTTCGCATACAGGGCTGAATAATCTGAGCTATTTTACGAACTGGAAAAATGAGCGCGGTATTGCCACCGAAGTAGTATTGAAGAGTGATATTGGCAATTCTGTAACTGAGATAAAAAACTATATTCAGAATGTATATGACACTGAAGAACACCCGCCGGATTATCTGCTGATAATCGGTGACGTGAGTGGGGTATTTGCGGTTCCTTCTTATTATCACTCATCCGAAAATGATGTGACTGATCATCCCTACACTTTACTGGATGGCGATGATTATTTCCCTGAAATGATAGTGGGACGCTTCTCTATTGACCAGGCAGATAATTTGAATACCATTATTTCCAAGGTTCTCCTCTATGAAAAAACACCGTATATGGATGATCCGGGCTGGTTTGAGAGAATGGTAGTGGTAGCAGGAAACTATGGTGATTATATTATTCCTGAAACCCCAGTGACTACCAGTATGTGGCTGGCAGAAAAAGCTGCCGATTATGGCTATGATGATATAACGGAAATATATTACTGGTGGC
This sequence comes from Candidatus Cloacimonadota bacterium, assembly GCA_021735645.1. Taxonomy (GTDB): domain Bacteria; phylum Cloacimonadota; class Cloacimonadia; order Cloacimonadales; family TCS61; genus Stygibacter. The sequence goes on along the minus strand of JAIPGP010000007.1, from coordinate 9,603 downwards.
CAGACTATCCCACTTACCCCGGTACAACAGAAATTAAAAATGCTATTAATGCTGGTGCGGGTATAGTAACCTACCGTGGCTGGGGTAATGTCTGGGGCTGGAACTATCCTTATTTCCATACTGAAAATATATTAGAACTCACAAACGGCTTGTATCTCCCTGTGATGACTTCTATTGTCTGTAATACGGGAGATTTTGCCAATGTAAACGTGGACCCCTGCTTTGGAGAGCTCTGGCTGACGGCGGGAAATACCTCTAATCCTAAGGGTGGTGTGGTATTTGTAGGGCCTTCTGATCTAAATACAAAAACTAAATATAATAATGCCATATTTGGCGGGTTTTATCAAGGTTTGCTGGACGAAGGTATTCATACCTTTGGTACAGCAGTGCTGCGTGGAAAAATGGAGCTTTATGAAAGCTTTCCTTTGATTCATGGCACTGGTGATTTTGTGGAATTCTATTTTTATGTCTATAATATTCTCGGAGACCCGTCTTTGTGCATGTGGACAAAAACTCCTGCCCCAATGAGCTGTGACCTGCCAGCAGAAATCTGCCTGGGTCAGGGCTACCTGGACATATATATTCCTGAAATAGCCAATGGAATGGTAACGGCACGTAAAGGTGATGAATTTCTGGTCACAGAATTTGTGAGAGATCATTCTGCTACATTATATTTTAATGCAGAGACAGAAGGGAATATTGATGTAACGGTAACCGCTGTAAACCATCTGCCATTATTTGCCAGTGTGGAAGTATCAGAAGCAGCTATAGACCCGGTGATCACGGCTGTTGTGCCTGCCAGCGAAATCTTAGCTGGTTCTTCAGTTACTGTGGATATTACTCTTACTAATCAAGGCAGCGAAAGCAGTCCTTTCCTGGCAGAACTCTCTGAATTGACCGGTATGGCAGAGATTCTTTCCGAAGACTTTGAATTCGGGACTCTTGACCCCGGCTCTTCAGCAACTGTATCGGTTGAGATGCTTATCTCCGGTGAATGCCTGAATGGCTATGAATTATCCTTCTTTATGACATTTGACGGTATTGATAATGTGATAAAATTCCCGCTTACAGTTGCCAATTTTGTCTTAATACCAGGTCAAATTGTGGTTAATGATGCTAATGGCGTGCTGGAACCAGGAGAAACTTCTGATATTACAGTGACAATTGCCAATACCAGCAGCGTGACAGCTACTAACCTGACAGCTACGATCACTTCTGCCACTACTGCTTTAACGGTAAATAATGCTACTGCCTCTTTGAATGATCTGGCTGCTGGAGCGAGTGCTGAAGCAGTATTTAATCTCACTGCTGAAGCGGATGGTTTCAATGGCAGAGATGCTGGAATATATCTGCATCTGGAAGATGAGGCCGGCAGAATATATGAAACTACTTTCTATATTACAATAGGTGTAGTAACCAATACAGACCCCACCGGACCATGTCTGGGCGGATATTATGCTTATGACAGTTTTGATACTGCTTATAATGAAGCCCCGGTATATTTCTGGGAAGAGATTGATCCTGATGAAGGTGGACCGGGAGATGTGATCTTAATGAGCGACGATCAGTCTAATAATATTGATATTCCTTTTGATTTCACTTATTTTGGCGAAGTGTATGACAGTTTAACGGTATGTTCAAATGGCTGGATTTCCTTTAAGACAACCTGGCAGCATTATTTCCGTAACTGGATCATACCGAGTGCGCTGGGCGCAGATGCTCAGGTATGTGCCTACTGGGATGATCTGATCGGTGCCGGTGATGGAGTGGAAGATATACGGCTTTGCTACTATTATAATACTGCTGCAGACTATTTCGTGATAGAATGGAGTAATGCGGTAAACCGTGAAGATAGTCTTTCTGTAGAACTCTTTGAAATCGTGCTCTATGACCCGACGGGCTATCCCACTGATAGCGGTAATGGCATTATTCAGGTGAATTATAACACAGTTAATAACCCTGATTATGATGATAATTTCTGTACAATTGGTATAGAAGGACCTCACCAGGAAGATGGTGTATTATATTCTCATGCCAGTCTTTATCCTGCTTCTGCAACTCCTCTGCAGGCTGGTCTGGCTATTAAATACACCACAGAACCTCCTGATAGTTTCACAGGAACTGATGAAGCTGACCTTATTGCGGGAATGCCCATACTCAGGGCAAATTATCCTAACCCATTTAACCCTGAGACCATGTTCAGTTTCTCACTGCCGCAGGCTGCTGAAATAGAACTGGCAGTATATAATATTAAGGGAGCTAAGGTGAAGACAATAGTTGCCTGTTATCTGCAGGTAGGGAGTTATGACAGGGTCTGGAATGGCAGAGACGAAAATAATAATCAAGTTAGTAGTGGCGTATATTTCTATAAACTGAAATCTAAGCGGCACACTACTACTAAGAAATGCGTATTAATGAAATAAATAATCTCAGCAGGGGAAAGCTGGCTTTCCCCTGCTGAATAAAAAAGGAAGTATGTTAGGTTTAATTATCGGATTATTGCTTCTCATTGGCTGGGGTGTACATGAGTACTGGGATCACAGGCGAAACCGGAAAAAAATTCCCCAGATAATCCATGTGAATGGAACACGTGGAAAATCAAGCGTTACCCGTTTGATTGCTGCCGGACTGCGAGCCGGGAACTATCGCGTGATTGCTAAAACTACCGGTTCAGCACCACGGATAATTTATCCCAGTGGCAGAGAAAGGGCAATTGTGCGTCTATTTGGGGCAAATATCAGGGAACAATTGAAGATCATCAAATTTGCCGCCAAAAGGAATATTGATTACCTGGTGCTGGAATGTATGGCAGTTACGCCTGAGTATCAGTGGACAACTGAGCACAAGATGGTGAAATCCACCATCGGAGTGATCACAAATTCACGGCCGGATCATCTGGATGTGATGGGTCCCGGTTTAAGAAATGTTACATTATCAATGTGTAATACAATTCCTGATCACGGGATTATCTTAACTTCTGAAAATAAAGTATTCCCGCTGATGAAAAAAGTGGCAGACCACCGACATACGGAATTTGAGTATGTGAGCAAAGAAAATATCACAGATGAAGATATGCGTGGTTTCAAGTGGATAGAGCATAAGGATAATCTGGCATTATCTCTGGAAGTATGCCGACGCTGTGGAGTAGAAAAAGAAGTTGCGATAAAGGGAATGTATAATTCCATTCCCGATATTGGAGCAACGGAGATTTTTAAATATAAAGTGAATGGTAAAGAATTATACTTTGCTCATTCCTTTGCTGCCAATGATCCCGAATCCACTTTCGTTCTTATGGAATATATCCATAAAATTCATTCTGAGGTTCCGGGTGTCGCTATTGTACTGAATACGAGAGCAGACCGTATGTACCGTTCCCGGCAGCTTACGGAAATGCTGGGTACACATAAGTTTAATGGTTTATTCCTGATTGGTGATCAGGAACTGACGATTCACAATTACGCCACCGGGCATGGGATTCCTGCCGAAAAGATTTTCCCACTGGGCTGGTGTAAGGGTGATGAACTGGTTAAAGAAATATGTACTTTAGAGCCAGAAAAGATTCTGGTTTTCGGTATAGGTAATATTGGCGGTAATGGAGGTCCAATTGTCGATTATTTCAAAGAGAGGAGTAATTAATAATGTTTGAAGCTGCTATTGGTTTAGGAGTATTAGTAAGTTTATTCTTTCTGGAAACCTTTGGTACAACAGCCGGAGGTATAGTAGTTGCGGGATATATTGCCATGTTTTTACATCAGCCCTGGACGATACTGGGGACTCTGATAATAAGTTTTGCCGTATATCTGATAGTTAAACTGCTGGGAAAGGTCATGTTCATATATGGGCGCCGCCGTATGGTGATCTCTATCCTGCTGGGCTTTATATTTGGCTGGCTGGTGCGAACTTATGGAATTTATTCGGGAATTCCGGCAGATTACTCCGTGAATGTAATTGGTTATATTATCCCGGGATTGATAGCAAATGCCATGGCAAAACAGGGCATCACCAGAACTTTAACCGTTATGTTTGTCGCCGCAGTATTGGTTAGATTAATGATCAATATTGTCTTTGGCGGTGAATTAATTTCAATAATGTAAGGGCAGGAATATGTTTGTACCAAGTGCAAAGTCTAATTTAAGTTTAATAATTTTATTTATTATTTCCATCTTGTTGTTTATCTGGGTAAATAACTCACGCATGTTCATCAAAGAGAAGGATTATTCAGAAAAGATGGAAGCAGCCCAGCTGATGAAGCAGGCTACAGATGCTCTAAGTGAATATCGTACTTTTTGTGGAGCTTATTGTGACCCGGAAAATGATCCCAATCAAAGTGGTATTATTGGTCTCAAAGAAACACCGATTACTACTGATAGAGGTTCCCTGGAAGGTAAATTAACCAGCTTGAACCCTAATTATGCGGCGGTGATTATTTCCTTATTCAAAAAGGCTAAACTTTCTGAAGGTGATCGAATCGCCGTTAGTTCCACCAGCTCGTATCCTGCTATCAATATTGCCATTTATTCGGCGGCAAAGGTATTAGGATTAAAAGTTGTAAGCATCAATTCTGTAGGAGCTTCCATGTTTGGGGCAACTGACCCGGAATTCACCTGGCTGGATATGGAGTCATTTCTATATAATGAGGGAATTTTCCCCTATAAGACAAAAGCTGCCTCGATAGGTGGTGGCAGAGACCTGGGAAGGGGATTGAATGTCCTGGGTAGAGATATGATCTTGAAGGCTATTGAAAGAAACGGAGTAACCCTGGTTCGTGAAAATGATCTGGATGGAAATATCAGGAAAAAGATGGATATTTATCGTGAAAGTTATAAAAAATATGATGCCTATATAAATATCGGTGGTGGATTATCCTCAATCGGGTCTTCTATTAATGGCAGATTGATCACTGATGGCTATCACAGGAATATTCATAATAATAATATTCCTCGCAAGGGCACCATGTTTGAATTCGCTGAAAATGGCACACCCATCATTCATTTGGCTGATGTAACCAGGATAGCCCGCAGTTATGAATTACCTCAGGCACCGGTGCCAATTCCTGAAGTTGGAATCGGAAGCATGTTTGTGGATGAAAGGTATAATGTTACAATAGCTATCATTTCGCTGTTTATATTGATAGCTCTTATCTCAATTGTGATCATTTTTGATCATAGTCAGATGAAATTACGTGATGATGAGGTTAATGCCTGATATGAAAAATATAACCAGAGAAAAAGTAATATTTCTATTGATTTTTGTTTTGATGGTGATCATGGTTGTAAATGCCAGCCAAAAACAAAAAAAGTATTATGTATTTAATTCATCCAGTGGAAAGCTTTATAAATACATAAAACTAATGCCGGGTGAGAAATATAGCTGGGAAACATCAGCTCCAGACAGCATTACTGTCATCAGCCGTCTCATCACAAATGCCGTCGCTGATTCCCAGTATTTTTATGATGCAGTTTATGACGGAGAATCACATAAGGTTAGCAGGAATATTAGATTCAGTAATATTTCCCGGGGAGTTAATGGAGATAAGGTTTCGTCCTGGAACAGTTATAGATTTTATCTTACCTTACCAGGAAAAAAACTGGTTATCAATAATTCCTCAGGTCATCCGATGCTCGTTAAAGTTAATCCTGATACCAGGAAGGTAAAAAAACATAAAACAGATACAGATTACATTGCCTATCCGCCAGATTATTATGATAACAGCCTCGATATCCTGGTAAATGACAAGGTTTATACCTATTATCAGGGTAACTATAATGGCATTGCTCTTGATCTCCAGGGACCGCTTAATCTTAAGATCATTAATCGGTTAATCGTTGATAAAGTAGAAAATCTTTCCTTTAATTGGAAAGCATACCTGGATGATAAAGAAATTCTGGAAGCAGCGGATTCTCTGCCTTATTCCACTTCCTGCCTCGCTGACAGCAGCAGCATTGTGACCCAGGGTAAAATTAATATCATCAATATCCCTAAAGGTAAGCATACCGTAAAAATAGTGGATTCACAGCCTCAAGGAATATTATACAGATTATATATCTCAAAATCAGCTGTAGGAAAAAAATAGTATGAAAAGATTTCTTTTAGTTACTCTGATACTTTTAACCATGATCTCTTTATGGTCTCGCAAGATCACTCTTGATAGTGGAATTGATATTGGATTCGAGTATGATAGTAATGTGGTCCTGCTATCCGGGGATGATCAGGACGAATTTCTCAATAATGATAATCCGGAAAAATATCTGATCTCAGCTCTTGACGATATGATCATGAATATGACTTATTCATTTAAATTAAAAAACTACTTCTTTAATGGTCATACTCAGATTGATGAACTAAGACTCAGTTTTGATAAATATCTGGAAAATTCCGTCAAAGATACTGGCTATCTCTCATTCGGGATCAGGCAGTATTTTAACCGGAAGCTGGACCTGAGCTTTAAATATTACTATTACCCGCAGATTTATGTCAGACAATATCATAGTGTAATTGATGATGAATATCACAAATTTGAGTATAGTAAGAATTATTATACTGCTGATCTTAAGTGGGATATGCATAAAAATCTTACCTTCAGGTATGGACTGCAATATTCACAATTATTTTTCAATAAGTGGTTCACTGAGTATGATGCTGGCATCATCACTTCTAATATTTATATGAACTGGCAGCCTGTAAGCAGGTTTGAGCTGCTTTGCCGGTATGGCTGGAGGCTCTCTGATGCTGATGCAGAAGAGGCTTTTGCCGAACCAGAGCTGATAGATGTGATCAAGGATGCGTCCTATCAGTCAAATATTTATAGTTGCGATCTCAAATTTAAAAAAATGCCCTTAAAAACTACTTTAAATCTCAGTTACCAGCTTGAAACCCGATATTTTGACTCCGAGTATGAAATTGATACTTATCATTACGGACGCAATGATTATATTCATTCCATTAAGACCAGTATATATAAATCACTGCATAAGAATCTGGCTCTTGTCCTGAAAGCTGAATATGGTTTCCGAAACACTGAATCACCTGTCCCATCAGTTATTGATGATAAGGAATACAGTTTCTGGAAAACCGGTATCACCTTCTTGTATGATATTCATCTAAAATAAGGAATGTTTTGAATAATAAATTTAATTATAAATGGGCTAATTATCTTAGTGATAAATTGAACCCTCTCCTGCTGACCGATATTGTATCCGACAGTAATATTGTAGTAGCTGTTCCTCATCATGCTCCCAGAGGCATATTGCGGATGCTTTGTGATAGAAATGCTGATGAAAATGCCGGCTTTCTCGGCAGTTATCTGGCTCAGGAACTCCAATGTTCATGCATTATTGCCAGCCGCTATTTCTTTGACCCGAATAAAGAAGAAGGTTCAGATTATTTTCGCTTTATAGAAAGCATGAACCCTGATCTAGTAATTGAAGTTCATGGACATGGCTCCAGAAATGCCGCCTTTGATATTGAAATCTCTTCGGGGCCCTATAACCCCGAATTTGGCAAAGTTTTTGCCGAAAAACTGCTCGCTGAAACATCAAAAGTGCCGGAACTGGCACACCTGACTATATCCGGTGATTATGAAAAGATATATTTCACGGCACAATACTCTAAAACGGTTACTGATAAACGCTGGAATACCCTGCATATAGAATTGCCCCGCAGCATGAGGATCAATCACGATTCCAGTTTACCACCTCAGATAGGGTTCTCATTAATGGATATTATTACCCGGATCATTTAGACAGATAAAAAAAATAAGTACAAAATAAAAAACCCGCCAAAGCGGGTTTTTTATTTTGTGATAAATTCTTTTATTTATTCCGGTGGATGATAATCATAATTCTCTTGATCATCTGCTGTCATATCGCCTCGATCATAAACTTTCCCTTCTAAGTGATCTGGGTCTGGATGAGGTCTCCACCATTTCTCAAATATGCTCAGTTCCCCGGCGAAATATTGAGCAAGTCGTGGATATGCCTGGATTATATCTACCTGTTCTTTGGGATACTCCAGTATTCCTTCCAGCTTCAAACCCCAGGAATATCCTTCTGCTGTGGTAAAGGATCCACCGAAATCATCTCCAGTGCCAAATAATGCCGATTGACTAAAATTGTCTGTAACAAATTCACCTGGAAGGTGAATCTCGTAGCCAGGATTATTATCAACTGTGATATAGGGATTTAATTGAGTTAAATCAATTACTTCATTTGAATATAGTATAAGATGTGTTTCGGCATAGTCGATTTTCATCTTGATTTTGATGGGATTTACCCAGGGAGCTCTACTATCAGTATTCATTGCCAGATAGCCTTGAGGAGGAGACATTACGTCATTTATATCATCAAAAAATTTAAACTGCATATGATCAGAGGTACCCATACCCCAGATCAACTCTGTGCCATAAGCAGCAGTTACTTCTTCAGAAGTCATTGGTAATTGCCCTTCTGAATCATAAGCGCTATAGGTTATTATATCACCTAACGAAATATCCGGAAAAGCTGTGGTCTCAAAGATGATATTGAAGCCATTATGATAAGTGGCACCTGATGCTATTACTGTTGCTTCTGCTTCGATATAATTCAGATAATTGGTTGCCCCGGAACCTTCATAGCGTAAATGACACTTGGATTCCACTACCATATCATTGAAATCATAATCTCCCTTGACTGGCCAGTTATCTTCAAACATCAAAGTATAAACCGAAGTATAGCCAGGTACATACACGTCACCACCACGATCGCGGTTCTCTCTTACTGGATTCACTGTCATTTCATAATAAACTGAATTCCCTGTCACTGGCACGGATACCTGCTGCCCGTCAAATTCCAGAATTACTGAATTGTCTGACTCCGGCATCGTGATACTGGTCTTTAATCTTCCAATGGGGTTAGTTGACATTTTGAATGCCAGATTATTCTGGGTCTTATAAAGAGATACTTCTACTCCCTGAACTGGATTATTCTCAGTGTCATGGGCAAAAAGTTCTACTTCTACAATTTTTGTGAAGTCCCAGTCAAATCCATCTGGTATTTCCAGATCTTCCATGTTTTGTGCTTGTGAAGATGGCATCGGATCATTTGATGTACAACCAAAAATCAGCATAATTGCTGCCAAAAACACTACTAATCTCATTTTTTTTATCATTTTTTCTCCATGTAATATTACTACTAATACTTGATAGTTTATACCGGCAAATATGTCAATACTTTTCTTTGCTTAATCGCCTGTTAACTAATTGATTAGTCCGTCTGCTGACTGAAATTCGGTCTGATTGATTCAGCTGCGTAACGCTAATCTGAATTATCTATCTGCCGGTTATTATTTATAGACACTTTCTGCTTTATTAAAATTTTTGTTATATCAAATAAACCCATTTTATGCAGTAGGCTTTTGCATAGAGTGCTAAGGTTCTGAGTACAGAGAAGTTAGAAAATGATCAGTGAATATTTTTTATATTTATTATTATTTTCTATCTTATTCTGTGCCAGAAACTTGGTGCTATTTGTGAAATCCTAACCTGGACAAGCCAGAACCAAAAAGGTTTACATTATAGCTTAATCCACTTATTATTTAATAAAAAAAAAGGATTTTATCATGGAACTA
>JAIPGP010000095.1 GCA_021735645.1 Candidatus Cloacimonadota bacterium | reverse complement strand
CCGATACATTTTGAGAAATGCTTCATAGATGACATTAATCTGCCACACATATGTCAAGAAAATCTGAAAGTGTGCAGTATTATTGATATTATAAAGCATAAGTTGTTACAGGGGGTAGCGTGATGTTGAACAGTATCATTTCGGAGGGTAGCCAGTACGGGAAGAATTATATTGACAAAAAGTGAACGTGGTTCAATAAGATGTCTTGGTCGAGTTATAAAGTCAAACAAAGGAGTGAGTTATGAAGCAAAAAATGGTGATTGTTTTATTATTTTGTATTTATTTAACCTTATCAGGTACAGGGCTGGAAATTAATGAGATTAAGAGTTATTATGATGATGGAGTAGAACTTTTGTTAACGCGGCTGGAATATGGTACCAACCGGGAGTTTTTACCTCCGAATCTGGCAATGGCTATAGCCGTAAACGAACTCTTTCCCTTACAGGAAGATATGTATGTGTGGGATATGGATTTGGAAGAGTGGGTGTCGATGTATAGTTTTTCATTTACTTATGCTGACGAATATGTTTCTCAGATGGTAATGAGTATCGTTATGCAGGGTATGTCTTATCAGATAATCACTGATTTTATCTGGGAAGCTGGACTTTTGATAGAAACGGATGCCTCAACCGTCTTAATGGAGGTAACAACACCATCCATGCATGAGTATTACTATTATACAGGTGAAGAGCTCTTTGAAAGCTATCTTCAGGAAGGCTGGGAATCTGGGAATGAGATCTGGATCAATCTGGAGCAGATCAATACTACCATAGTGGATGGCAAGATAACTGTGTTTGCACAAGATGAATATAATTATGATTTGATGGACTGGGTGCCTGAGGAAAGACGGACCTATACCTGGGATGGAGACCTTATCACGAGTCAATTAGAGGAATACTTTGATAGTACTAACTGGATCAATGAAGATATGTTTTATATGTACTATCATGAAAGTGGTTTGATGGATTATATTCTCTATCAGAGCTGGGAGAATGGGGGCTGGGTGGATGATAACAGGAACACTTATACCTATGAAGATAATCTGAATACCTATACTCTTACCGAATCCTGGGAAGAAGGTGCCTGGGTAAATGATGAAGAATTATATATAACTTATGATGATCAAGACCGACCTGTGTTTTTGCATGAAACTGAGTTTTACGAGGGCGAATGGATAAATGAGCAGGATACCTATATTTATTATACTTTGGCTAATGATCCAGATGAGATAGAGCCGGTTTCGATCAATATGATGGTATATCCAAATCCCTTTAATCCAAGCACTACCTTGAGCTGGCAGGTTAATGGCTCGATTTTACCCGATAAAATAGCTATCTATGATATCCGGGGAAGGAAGATTGATGAAATAGAGGTATTTACTGGAGCTGATGGCAAAGGCAGTGTGATCTGGGATGGCAATGGAGCCGCAACAGGATTGTATTTCTTCAAGCTTTCTGGTTATGAAACTTGTGGTAAGGGGTTGTTATTTAAATAGAAAATCTTTAATGTAATCAACCAACTCGGGGGAGGGGAGTGAAGTTTGTTCAAGAATTTTTTAGTTACAGTGATACGCAATCATCGGCGTCATTACGGTTATGTGCTGATCAACATGTTTGGTCTGGCAGTGAGTATAACTGTATTCACCTTGATCATGTCCTATGTTCAGTATGAATATGGAGCAGATAAAGCACATCATAATTATGATAACATTTACCGCGTGGATTTGAACGACAAATATGGAGTTACTCCTATAACGTTGAGGCAGGAGATAGCTGACCGGTTTCCGGATATAGTATGTACACGTTATTTTCCGCGCTGGGCGACAGTGATTTATGAAAAGAAGAAGTTGGAATCGAAAATCCTTTTCGCAGATGCAGAGTTTTTTGAGTTATTTGATTATGAAGCGGTTCAGGGTGATTTTATCAGTGTGATGAACGAGCCAGCGAGTGCAATTGTGACAGAGAGCTGGGCGAAGAAGATGTTTGGAGAAGAACCAGCGATTGGAAAAACAATTAATTATAACCGTGAAATTGATTTGGAGATCAAGGCAATCATGAAAGACCCGGAGTTTCGGTCGCAGCTACTTGTCCGGGAAGTCATAGCACCTTTGCACAGTTTAAAGGGCATAATAGATTTTGAAGACAGATGGTTTTCCAATTTCGTTACTTTTTTACAGTTTCCAGCGGTTGTGTCACAATTAGAAATGAAGGAGCAGATAGAGAATTTCTTTCTAGAGCAGCATAATGAGGTTGGAGAATATTATCCTGTATTCTTCTTGCGAAAATTTTCAGAGCTTTATTTTGACAGCAGCAAATTTGATTATTGTTACCATGGCAATCATGGAACAGTAATGATCTTTTTACTGGCAGCAATATTTATAATCCTCATCGCCTGCTGCAATTACATAAATCTGTCAACGGCACGGGCGGGATTGAGAGCACGAGAAATGGGAATACGCAAGGTAAATGGTTCTTCTCGGGAGCTTCTCATCTGTCAGATGTTAGTGGAGAGTGTATTGCTCTGTATAATATCACTAATTGTATCTTTAGCTATCGTCTGGTTAATTTATCCCGTATTCAGTGATTTCTTTAAGATAAACAGTTCTTTTTTCACGGTGCAGAGGTTGTTGCTGTTACTGGGTTTCACGATAGGATTGGGTTTGGCAGCAGGGCTTTATCCAGCATTTTATCAAACCAGCTATCAACCGGTAGATGTGATCAAAGGTGAATTGAGAAGCGGAAAGAGAGGAGTGATCTTTCGTAAAATTCTGATTATAATTCAATTCACAATTTCCATAGCTATGATCAGTTGCACTTTGATGGTATTTGAGCAATTGGATTATTTTTTGGCGCAAGATCTGGGTTTTGATAAGGAACAGGTTGTCACTTTTCGGCAGACAACAGAGATCATGGATAATCGAGATGCTTTCAGGCAGGAGCTTCTAAAATCTGCCCATATTGAACAGGCAAGTTATTTATATCTGGCTTTGGGTAGGATCATTATTTCAAGCTGGTTTATGGAAGATGGCGATAGCGAAGAGAATAAGAGACATTTTAAGATAATAAAAACAGACCCGGAATTCCTGGGAGTGTATGGCATAGAATTGAAATCAGGGCGTAATTTTAAAGCTGATATTGAGTCAGACCATGAGAAGATATTGGTGAATGAGACATTTGTGAAGGAATTTATAACTGGAGACCCGTTGCAGTTTATGATTTGGAACGATACAGAGGTGATAGGGGTAGTAGAAGATTTTGCCTTTCGACCTCTGCAGCATGAGATCGAACCAGTTGCATTACTGTTTAATCCAGATGAAACCTTTGCGGTGTCATTGAGGATAGACCCGGTAAATGCCAAAGAAGCAATGGACTATGTGGAGAGAGTATTTCATAAGTATTCGCCGGAGGTTGATTTTGAATATGAATTTCAGGATGAAGTATTTGCCGAATTTTATGACCAGGAACTCAGGTTTGGTAAGATATTTGGTTACTTTGCGGTACTGGCAGTAGTGATAGCCTGTCTGGGAATGTTTGGTCTGGCTTCATTTTTGACAATGAGCCGGACCAAAGAGATCGGAGTTCGTAAAGTGCTGGGAGCAGGTACAGGCAGCATTATTCTGCTATTGACCAGGGAATATACTAAAATGGTTCTATTGGCAGGTATGCTGGCAGTTCCTATTGCCTGGCTGGTGATGACTAACTGGCTTAATAACTTTGCTTACAGGATAGAGCTAAGTGGATTAAATTTTGTGATAGCAGCTTTGGGAGCATTAGTGATAGCCTGGCTCACAGTAAGCTGGCAGACCTGGAAAGCAGCGCGGAAAAATCCTGTAGAATCCTTGAAGTATGAATAAAGAATAAATGGACTCGATGGACGAAATGGACATGATGGACAGTATGGACACTATCTGCTGTCCATTTTGTCTATAGTGTCCATTCAGTCCATCAAAGAAAACTATTTCAGCAGCAGAAGCTTTCGGGTGAAGTTCTGCTTCTCAGCTGATAGTGTATAGAAATAAATTCCACTGCTTACAGACTTTGAATTACTATCAGCAGCGTCCCAGGTGATAGAATGTCTGCCGGATGTGAGATACTGATCAAGCACTGTGCAAACTAACTGTCCTTTGATATTATAAATCTTAAGAGTAGTTTCTCCAGCTTGAGCCAGGTTAAATTCTATAGTAGTCACAGGATTAAAGGGATTGGGATAGTTTCCCAGCAATTGATCAAATTCCGGAATAGCGTCTTCATTATTTTCATTTGAATATGCCGTAAGATCAACGGCAATAGCTTTTGTATCCCAACTGTCTGTATTGATGTGAAGAAGTGCAGAGAATAATCCGGGATTAAGCTCAGCAGCATCAAAATTGATTGTGATCTGAGTGGATTCGTCCGGTTCCAGTGTTCCAGCTGAAGTACTAAGATTAATCCAGTTCAAAGGTGAATAAAGCAGGAAATCTCCCGCTGTGGTATGAGGCTCAGCCCCATATTCATCACCGGTAAGAGTCCAGGGGATATGAAGATTGCCGGCAATTGTTTCACTCACGCATACATTGATCTGAAGATAGGCATATTCTCCACTACGTAAAACTCCCAGTCCCATGGGAGTTTCACCGTGCCAGATAATATCTCCATAGCCTGTGCTGCCATCCCAGAACATATCTCCACCACTTCCACCAACGGCGTTTGTGGCAGAATTTAAAGTAACATTCATGGGCAGCTCCAGGCATAATTCTTCTATCCATTCATCTTCTGAGTCATTAAATATGCCAATAGTCCAGTCAGCAGTTTCTCCGGGGACAAAATAATTTTGCTCACAAAATACAATTGAGCCGGATATATCACGTGCCGGAGGATAAGTCTGCTCACAATCAATATAGAAATTCACGGTCTGGTCGCCAATATTGGATATTTCAAACACCCTGCTGTCAGTTTGATCAACTTCCATTTCCAGTAAGAATTCATTATGATCAACACTCAGAGTATTTGGCTGATATGAGATAAAAGGTAAAACCCTAATTGAGGAATATTGTTCACTCGTGATACTGACATTGATCGGGAAGCTGTGATAATCGGGTGTACCAGGAGGTACAAAAAATGTAAATTCATTTTCCAGCAGAGAGGTTTGTCCCGCTGAAAGAGTTTCCAGAGATGATGTGTTCTCCAGAATTTCAATAAAGGGATCATCAGTTGATATTTCCAGTACAATATTTTGAGCAGCAGCAGTGCCAGTATTTTGCAGTTCCAGATTAAATTCCACAGACTCTCCAGCTTCAATAAATTCGTCATCACCGGCAAGAACGATAACGTTATCTATCCTCAAAAATGCCAGATCATCATAGAAAACAGGAGTAAAAAGCAGTGCCATTTCACCATCCAGAGGCTTATTAGTTACGGCATAACTATTATTATAGGTATATTGCAGACCAATGCTGGAATCACTATTTTCCAGTCCTACTGTAGCATATTGTCCATGATTAGAGGGATAAGCTCCGGCATTAACATTGTTCATTACCAGGTATTGCATTTTGATCAGTGATACGTCTAAAATTGTGGGATAATTGTCTGCATCATAGAGGATCACTTCAAAGGTAACTTCAGAATCATCATACTCATTCATCGCCTGAGACCATTCAATCACCAAAAAATGTTCCTCAGTAAAATACTGCCAGAAAACCCCGCTAACAGAACCGGAAATTTCCAGATCATCCCAGAAAACAGCTATCATAGGACTGGGTCCCTGCGGTGAGGGTATATACCAGTTCATAAAGGAGGCAGCATAATGCTCGCCTGGAGCTACCCAGCCATTAGAACAGATCGTAAGCTGCTGATAACTCTCATTATAGAATATAAAGTTAAAATCCTCAGGCAGATCGATAACCTGCAGTGCTCCTTCTCCGGGCGAAGAAAATAAGTTCAGGTCTTCTCCCGCACCCCCGAAGGCTGGATTAATCTCTATCCAGTCAAACTCCGGACAGGATTCATAACCCGTATCTTCATCATCAAAACACCAATAGCCAAAAGCATCAGGTCCCAGAGGATCAGTCACCTCAGCAATACCTACCGGGATCATAGTCATATTTGTATTAATAAAACCTTCTGTATTAGTAAATTCCAGATAAAATGCTGCCTGTGTCCCAGGATTAATATAATCAGGAGTGGTTACTGTAAAAGAATCTGAATGATTATTAATTGTCTCACCGGGTTCTATATCTCCCAGATAAATTAGATTGTCTTCTATATCAAAGTATTGGTCAAGATTGTAAATCCGGGCTGTAATATCAGTGGCTGTGATCGAGCCATTATTAATAATTGAGCAGAAAATATCTCCTGTCTCACCCGGATAAAGGACATCATCTTCTCCAATAAGGTAACCCTCCAGCCAGAGACTTGCTCCCGTGACAGAGGGGATCGTCCACGCCTCCCATTCATGCCCATTCGCATCAGTGATATTAATCTGCAGTACAGGTTCAATGCCGTCAAGTGCTGCTGGGCTGATCGTAAACGTAAAATTCCCAGCAGGATTTACGGACTCTCCGGCTGCTATATCTCCAAATTCCAGATCAGGGGAAGTGATGGTAAGATATTCATTCAAACAAGTCAGGCTGGCATTTACACCAGAAACAGGCAGATTACCATAATTCATCAATGTGATATCAAGATCAAAGGTCTCACCGGGATTAAGAAACCCGTCACCATTACCTGATATCTCCTGATATTCTATCTCTTCAATATCCACATATTGATCAGCCTGAACTACAGTAATTGTATCTATATAGGGCAGGAAGTCATGCTTTGTGACAGTAAGCAGATATTCTCCTTCCTCCAGATCAGCAACCGGGATCAATACTTCTCCCAGTTCATCACAATAACGGGTGATAGCAAAATCTTCCGGCTCGCTCGCACTAAGAGTTACCCAGGCACCTTCGGCAGGTTCTCCATCAAAATCATGCACATTTACCTGCCACCAGTTTTCTCCTATAGCGATTTCTTCAGGATATTCCACAGCAAGATATCCAGGTACACCAGTCCATAATTCCAGGGAGGGGTCACCCATCAGATTATTCCAGACACTCACTATATCCACGTAGTTCATGGGATTTTGAGGATACAAACTCCAAAGGTAAAATTTTCCCATGGTCAATGCTCCACCCATAGTGTAAATGTCATGCTGAAAAATTCCTGAGGCAATACCCAGTGTGATCGCATTATTAAAACAGGTGTGATTACCGGTGGTTGTTTCTCCCACCATCCCGATGGCACCTTTGGGATTTGTGATAGTACCCATGCGGGTGAATATCTCTGATTTGGCATCTCCCTGATAATAATTCCCTGTTCCACAGGTGATTATCACAGCGAAAGGAAGCAGAAAATCATTTGTCTCAGTTCCAGGATTCCAGCCGCTGGTGCCCAGATAACCACGGTAGAACATATTGAGGCAGCCCTGATTCACAGCCTGTACCATTTGAAATGGGAAAGGTGCTTGATATACTTCATAAAAATCATCATCGCTATTCCAGTTGTCAGGAAAATCAAGCATCATTTCCTTGATGGTGAGTACTGTGTTTACAGTTGATTGACCTGAATGCGTGGGATCACCAACCAGCAGAGCCTTCTCAAACCAGTCAGTATCCTGCATCAAGGGAGATTTCTCATAATATAAAATCTTACTTACCAGCACCTGCAATTGCGCTATACTATTATAAGAAAGCCTTCCCAAATGAACATCCATGAGAATATCATCTCCTTCTAACTGACCATATTGATGGTCACCATAGGCATTATAACCTGAGAGATTTTCAAAGCAGGGAGGAATCGTAAAATCACCATCAGCATCTCCTGCCAGACAGATATATTCCGGCGGATTCTCCCAGGTGTCATAAGCATTCTGAATATAATCCTTGATCTCATCATAGGTCTCTCCAGTTTCCGTGGTTGTTGCCACTGTGACTTCAAATCCCTTCTGCCGCTTCCAGTCCACCAGATAGTCCAGCACTTCCAATACATCTTCATCATCAGGACAGATAATCAGCAAAGTGGGTTGCTGATAATCTTCCCGCTGCCTCATTTCCTCATAATTCAGCACTTCTGCCTGATATAATGGCTCAAAACTGCGGGAAAGTTTTCTGCTTTTTGAGATACAATTCTTCCCTCCATCTCCTGAGGTAGTTAGCTTGATCTCTATATTAGTGGTAATGTACATTCTTCGTAGTTTATCATTATATCTCATGGGAGAAAATGATACAGGCAATAACCTGATCCCTCGCATAATTGCCGGCTCGCCCAGTTGAACAATTTGGTTTTGTCCTGAATATGATTGATTCTGCGAGATCAGCACATCATCAAGCACACTCAATTCTGATGATATTATCTCCAGTTCTAGCTCTCCGGTAAATGGTATGGCAAGCACACAGTTAAAAACGGGTAACTCTGTCCTGTCCGCTTCGGTAAAATTTCTCGCCTCAGGATGACTGAATATCTGCTTTATGTCTCCTTCAGCGGTAATTTGGCGCACTTCATAACCATCCAGATGAAAGGACAGATTGATTTCAGAAGCATTAATCTGCTCATAACTCATTAATTCAAGATTGGCATTATTTGAAATAGATTCCCAGGCAGCAGTTAATTGAATACTTATAACAAAAATCAGTAACAGTAATAAAAACTCTCTCATCTCACACCTCTAATAAGCTACTTAAAGCAAAAAAAATCTATATATTCTTTTCATTACCATTTTGGATAAATTTATAAATGCCATTCTACAATATTCTGTCAAGAATAATAAAATCTGCTATTGCTTCAAAAAAGAGGGGGGGATATAGGTCTTATAGGTCCTATAGGACTTATATGACTTATATGACCTATAGGAGAGAGGAGTATTAAGCCAGGTATTTTATTATTTTAGCAGGAGAATGGGGGTTATGGTGTTTCCATTTAGAGTTTTTAGTCTGGCGAAATATATACCGGAGCTTAGGGAGTGATTTTGGTTATTAGTGGCATTCCAGGTGTAGAGATTTTTGCCAGGTGTAGTGTAACCGGTGTATAGTTTTTTTACTAATTGTCCTTTGCAATTGAAAATATCAAGGCAGATTTGAGCTGCTGCTTCCTGAGTGGTGAGTTCAAATGAGAAAGTAGTAGTGGGATTAAAGGGATTTGGGAAAGCGATTAAAGAATTATTTTGCAGAGGAGTGATCTCATTTTCTTCTGCATCAGTATGACCTGTGTAGGAATTACCCTTTCCGCCATAGGCACCGATATCATTTATCAGGCTGCCCTGGGCAGGATAAAGAGCCCAGCCGGGAGATTGCGGGTCTTCTATATCATAATAAGCTTCGCCATTATTTCCGGCGTCAATGCAGGGTGAATTTGACTGAACTATCCAGCAGGCGTCTAAGCCGTTATACTCTGAGCCAGAGCCGGCAGTGGGATTTTGAAAAAGGGGAGCAGTGGAAATATTGCCGGTTCCGGTATAACCGCCTGAAATACAGGAATAGCTCACTGAAGGTGCGCCATTCACTAAATTGAATATTGCTCCAGGTTCCCAGATGAGGCAATTTCTGATCAGAGGGAAGCAATTATTGATATAGATAGAGGAATTAACCCCGAGGTTATAGGCGATAGTGTTATTAAGCAGATAGGCATTTGAGCCGGAATCCATAGTGATAGAGCCATAATATTCTGAGCTGTTATTTACAATGATGTTATTTGCGATCAGGGGATCAGATTGAAATAAATAGATGATATGACCATTATCGGAGCAGCTGTTATTTGCTATAATATTGCTTCTAATTTCCACATCAGTAGAATTTGTGATATGCAGAGCAGCGCCAGATGCAGAGGAATTATTGTTGCTCAATATACTGTTACTGACGGTTACAGTAGAATTATCAATCTGAATTGCGGAAAGATTGCAATTAGAAATTCTGCAATTGGACAGCGTATCCGGTTGATCAGAATTCTGGAAGAAGATACCCTGCCAGCTATTAGTAGAATAAAAACTTATGCTGTCTGCATCAGCAGCATTTGCCAGCAGCGAACCTTGAACTATTATCCTGATTCCTTCATAACAGAGAATATCTACTCCGGGCTCAATAACTAATCTATCTCCCGCATTAATAGTGATGGAATCCCTAATTGTATAGGGGCTATTATCGGACTGCCAGATACCGGAAACGCTACCGGAAGCGGTTTGAGAGGCATTCACGAAAATATATTCCGGGAAAGTAAGCTCACGGGATTGATCAGCAGTGGAAACTCTGAGTATTATATCATAGGTACCCGGAGTATCGTATAAATGAACGGGATTGATTTCTTCGCTGTCAAAGCTGCCGTCACCATCAAAATCCCATTGATAATTATCAATTTCGGCAGCAGGCAGGGATTGATTGGTAAATCTCACCAGCAGGCTGGCTGGACCAGATTGGATATTGGAGACAAAAGCGGGTAGAAGACCGGTAAAAGGCACTTGAGCAGATTGCAGAATTTCTTTTGTTTCCCAGGATTGAATGATGGCAACTGCTCTGAAATTGCTGATATTCCAGAGACTGTCGCGGATAATAGTGCTGCTAAGGAGGGCAGTATCACCTGCTTGAGTGATATTGAGATCATAATTCTCACTTCTTGCCACTACCGTAGAAGAATAATTAGTATTATTATGATTAGTGAGGACGAAGAAGACCTTGTTTTCCTGATTGATCGTGTTTTCAGCGAGTTCAATCCCGGCATCCAGAATAATATTTCCTGCTGCATCGAAATCAAAGCTCAAATCTATAGAGAAGGGGGTATCCTGTTCCGCCAGTTGCTCAAAATAACCTTGATACACATTAAAGACATCAGTTTCGCCAGTGTAATCCAGCAGACCGCCAAATCTGGCATAAGCAATATCTTCTGGTGAATGTCCATACCAGGCAAGACGTTCAATAGCCCCAGGGGACATGAGAGGATTCGCCCCCTGGGTTACACTGTCATTCAACTGCCAGATCAATGGGATATATTGCTCATTGATCTGGGAGAGTTCTATAAGAGCGGCACGCGCTTCTGAATAATCACTGCCTCAGGAATCGCAGGTTTCCAGAAAGACTTCCCCCGGCACGTTCAGTGGTACAGAATTTAATGCACAGCATATAATGAGCACAAGCCCAAGCAGGAAGGCAGTTTTTTTCATGTTTACCTCTTTTTTATTTTTTCAGGGAATTATAAGGAGCGGACTCCCCGGCAGCCATCTTCATAGTTGCGAGTGGCATTGGCAGCGCAGGCAGAATATCTGTAGTCAATCTGTCCTCCGTAATTATTGCCGCCCACAGAGCCTCCGCGCCTTCCGCCACCAACGGCATCCAGACGTCCGGGCCAGTTGATATTTGTGGCATTACCTTCATTAGATAAAACGCCATCACCTTGTGAGCCGTCATATTGACCGGCATAAGTAGGTTGAGAATCAAAACCTCTGAATCCGGCTATTGAAATACATTGTTCAGTAACATTGCCGGATAAATCCATGATGCCATAATAAGAAGCTCCGGTTTCCTGTCTGGTGGTGGCACCAGGAGTGGCAAAAATCCCGCATCTGAGTGGTCCTCTGCCGCCATCGCCACCATTATACCCATCAAAATAATAAGCGGCATTTGCTCCATCGTCAAGAATTGTTTCTGTGCCGTCTTCTGCTCCACTGAGAGTGGTGGCATTGGTAATAAATACATTGCTGCCACAGGCATATTCATTGGCGATCACATCCTGATCACCGCGGCAGGCTTTATTATATTCCAGTTCTGTCATAGGGCGCAGACCAGACCAGTCGAGATAGGCAAGATGATCTATATATGAAATAAAATTACAGGCTCTATCTGGTCGGGAAGCAGTAAATTGTGGCCAGGTTCCGGAAATAGTACCCCTGAAATTATAATAGTTATTAGATTCATGAATCTGGCGTGAAAGGCATTGTGCTTCTGTGATAGTATTGAGGAATTCGGCATACTGCCCCTGGGAGAGTTCATATTTCATGCAGTAAAAGGCAGCATAGCCTTTAGGATAGGTATCACCTAATTCAGCACAGCCATAAGATGAGCCATTGTTGTAGCCCACGCCGCCCCAGACGAAGCCATCAGTCCAGCGGATACTGCCCGCGGGAATAGCATCTTCTGAAGTGATTTCTATCAGGGAATTACTATGCTGGGGATCATTAAAAATCTCAGCATCCAGGTTTGGCAGGTCAACTGTATTCAGGTTATGATGTCCTTCTGGCACATATACCATTTCAATACCGAATAATTTTACTTCCATACTGGCATCATCAGGTACTTGGTTAATACCGTAATTCCAGCGGATCCGGTTGTCCTGCCAGTTAATATTTCCGGTTCCGGGATCGGCACGATAGATGAATCCGCCCACGCCATTATTATCATGCTCAAATGAGGCATCGAACATAGCTTCAGTATTCACTGCATGCTGCGCATCATCTGTTGCCAGGGTGCATTGCTGCCATTCGCCTTCATCAATTCTGTATTTGGCAAATAACCAGACAGCATCCCAATTAGCGATACCTTCAGAGTATTTCCAGGAATTTTCCCATGAAATGGCAAAATTTATATAGATATAATCTTCTTCAAGATTCTGCTCAACCAGACTAACTTCTGAGATTTGCAGATTATTGGCAAATAATATCAGGGGGATAAGAACCATTGCCCAGGCAGCAATTTTAGGGAGATCAGATTTTGTTTTCATTTGATTTACCTCACTTTGATTATTTAAGTAATAGCATTTTTCGGGTTTGCATGAAATCAGCAGTATGTATTTTGTAGTAGTAAATACCACTGGCAACTTCTCTATTATCAGAATCATGTCCATCCCAGATAACTGAATGTGTGCCGGCATTGCAGTATTCATGCAGTAAAGTGCGAACCTGCTGACCCTTATTATTATAGATTTCCAGAATTATCTGTGAGTTTTCTGCCAGGGAAAATTCTATAGTGGTAACCGGATTGAAAGGATTGGGGTAATTACCCTTTAAAAGTGTGAGAGCTTCAAAAACATCATCACCACTTACGTCAGGGGCTAACTGGAAGTTCAAGACAGTGTTTTCCAGCAGATTGACTCCTTCTTCGGTTTGTGAGATATAATCATCTGCACTACAGGTTATAGTGTAAGTACCGGATTCCAGGTAGAGTTCATATTCTCCGTTCTCATTAGAGAGTGTTTCTTTTGATCCAGTGGTAATAACTGCTCCGGCAATCCTTTCATAGGTTTCGGCATTTACAACTACACCGGACAGCAGGTAAAACTCGCTGACAAATCCGCAGGCAAAGTCAAATCCGTCATAAGACCCTCCTTTATATGCCATGCTGTTATCAATATTTTCAGTTACAATAATATCTATTTCATCTGAGACGGTATCTCCATTGCCGTTCTCTGCCGTGAGGATTATGCTGTCTGTACCAGTCCAGTTCGCAGTGGGAGTAATGCTCATTTCCATGCCTGTGAAAGTTACTGTCACATTATCTTCATCTTCTACGGAGAAGGTGATATCTGATTCATTTACAAATCCGGTGAGGTCACGAGATACAGTTGCATTTTCATTGAAACTGAAAGTAGAAGGCAGATTAAATTCCAGATTACTTACCGGAAGAACTTCCAGAGTTACTGTATCAGAAGCTGTATTACCGTAATAATCAGTCACTGTGAAAGTGATGTCCTCGCTTCCAGACCAATCTGGCACTAATACAGAAAAGAAAGCATGATTCATGTCATTCATTTCAACCAGCAGGTTTTCGGGTTGCTCCCAGGAGAATTCAAAAATATATAAGCTGGTAACAAAAGCTCCCAGATTTTCTTCCCGTACAGTATTGGTAATCATCGTTATTACCTCAGGAAGATCAATACTTATATCTCCGGGCTCGGGAGTGATAGTGATAGTAACACTGTCTTCTGCTTCTATTCTGCCCTGACCGTCACTGACCACAAAATCTACCAGCTCACTTCCTTCCCAGAAAGGCTCGCCTTCCAGATGGACAATTAAGCCATTTTGTATAGTGATTAAGACGTTTTCATTTCCACTACAGGAAAGACTTAATTCATTACCGGTATTATTGATTATATATTGATTGAAATCCACATCAATAGTCGTCCAGCGCTCAAAAGTTATTTCAGCTGGTAAATCCATACTCAGTTCTATTCCGGCTGGTAGCACGATTATATCAATGTCATCAGTGGCAGTTTCATCGCCATCAGTAACTGTGAAGGTGAGTACTTCCGTACCGTACCAGTTTTCATCACTGCTAAAATCCACATCAGTACCGTGATGGATGTTCACACTTACATTCATGTTTCCGCTGCAGGTAAGTGTGATGGGATTACCGGTATTATTAACAATATAATCGGCAAAATATTCAGTAATAGATTCACCGGCAGTGAAAGTTATAGAATCCGGCAGCTCAATAATGAGGTTGGCAGCAGCAGGAGTGACAATTACCTCAATGTCATCAGTGGCAGTTTCATTACCATCAGTAACAGTGAAAGTGAGTACTTCCGTACCGCCCCAGGTAACGTCAGAGCTGAAATCCACATCCGTGCCGTGATGGATGTTCACGTTCACATTCACATTTCCGCTGCAGGTAAGTGTGATGGGATTACCGGTATTATTAACAATATAATCGGCAAAATATTC
>JAIPGP010000094.1 GCA_021735645.1 Candidatus Cloacimonadota bacterium | reverse complement strand
ACAGGCGAGAAAGAATTGGCAACGTAGAAATTAAGTTTAAGGTAGATAATTTATTGGGTGCTGATGGGTAATTGTTCTTGACAGAATATAATTATTGATAATTATACTAAAAGATGATTACTATGATTGAAGAGGGGAATATGTTATGAAGTATTTTTGTTTAATTGTTTTAGTTTTATTGCTTCTATCCTGCAGTGAACCTCTTACCCGGAATAATCCCTATGATACACATTTTGATCTTCCTGAACCGGAGAATGTGCAGATTGAGCATGTATCTTTGACTTCTAAGAAAATTAGCTGGGAGTATGATATTGATAATATTGAAGGATTCAAGGTAAGCAGGAAACAAAATGAAATTTGGTTGGAAGAGGCAATAGTAGCCGCTGATCAGAGAATTTATACAGAGGAAAATGTGCCGGTAAATGAGAATATTCAGTATAAGGTAATTGCCTTTGCGGGAAGTAATCATTCCGATGATGTAGTATCAGTTATTATTGATAATACTATTCCGGTTCCTGAGAATTTCATTGTGGTTCAGGAAAATATTCATTGCTATGGTTTGACCTGGGAGCAGGATCATATTATAGGTGAAGATGGATTTATTATAGAAAGAAAGATTGAAGATGGTGACTATATTCAGATTGCTGTACTGGATGAAAATACTGAAAGTTATCAGGATGAATGGGAAGATGACAGCCGTGAAGTAAATTATATTTATTACCGGATTAAGGCGTATTTGGGTGAGGAGTATTCCAGTTGGATAAATACCATTAACCTTATAGTGCCACCCCCTGAAAATTTAACTTTGAGTATTGAAAATGAGAATATCACATTAACTTGGAGCTATGAATTAGAAGGTATAGAAGGATTCAGGATAGAGAAAAAAGAAGTTGGTGGAGAATGGGATTTATATGTAGAAAATATTGCTTTAGAATTAAGAGAATGGTATGATGATAATTGTAACAATTGGGATAGTTATAGAATCAAGGCATATTATCAGGAATATGAATCAGGTTATTCTAATGCAGTAATGTTTGAAGAAGGCATGATCTACGTGGAAGGCGGCACTTTTGAGATGGGTGACCATTTTAATGAGGGAGATAGCGATGAGCTTCCAATTCATAATGTTACATTAAGCAGTTTCTATATTGGTCAGTATGAAGTAACTCAAGGAGAATATGAGGAAGTAATGGGTACAAATCCGGCTCATAATTATGGGGTTAGTGATGAATATCCAGTGTATTATGTGACCTGGTATGATGCTGTGGAATATTGCAATGCCCTTAGTGAGCAGGAGGGTTTGACACCTTGCTATAATCTATCAGACTGGAGTTGTAATTTTAGTGCAGATGGTTATAGATTGCCCACCGAAGCAGAATGGGAATATGCAACGCGAGGTGGAGTGAACTGGGAGGATAATTATAAATATAGTGGAACTACAAATGAATTAGGTGATTATGCCTGGTTTAATTCTAATTCAGGTTCACAGACACATGAAGTCGGCACCAGAGAATCAAACCAGCTTGGTATTTATGATATGAGCGGAAACGTCTGGGAATGGTGCAATGACTGGTATTCGAGTAGTTTTTATAGTTCAAGCCCCGAAGATAATCCAGTGGGTCATGGAAGTGGGTCTGACCGTGCGCAGCGCGGTGGTAGCTGGGGCAGCAATGCCAGGGACTGTCGTACTGCTAGTCGCGGCCACAGCAGCCCGACGGGCAGCTTCAACCTTTTAGGCTTTCGCTTAGTTAGGGCAAACCTGTATTGATTTCATTTTAGTTTTTTACATTTTTACCTTTTTTTTCTTGAAAGGGTATTAGTGATAAAATAGATTAAGTCTCAGTTGCTGCTTCCAATAAATCAAAGAAGCTAAGCAAAAAAGATTTATTGGAAGCAGCAACTGAGACGACTAAGAATTTGAGGGGTTATAATAGTGGAGAGTTTCTTTGGTTCTTTCTTTTAAAAGAAAGAACTTTTTAACTGTCAGAATCAGGATTATCGGGATGGGTTAATGCGAAGGGGAGAAGGGGAGTAAGTAATTGAAAATGTCAAATGTAAAATTGAGGGAATGAAGGAGAGAAGGGACGAAGAGGTGAAGAAGGAAGATTTTTCACTACAGAGAACACGGAGAGAAAGTAATTGGAATCTTAACATAACTCAATTACTAAGATGAGTGGAATACTTAAGAATTCAACCATTGCGAAGGTGTGAACACCATTCGCAAGGTTTTAAAATAAGGAGATAGATTATGAGGAGAATATTGATATTATTATTGCTGGTGTATGCGTTTATTTTAATGGGAGCAGAATTTAAAATTACGGGTGAACTTCAGAAGGATGGGTTCACATATATTACAGATAATGTGCGCGATACGGATGGGGTGTATTGTGCGAGGTTGCAGGTAAATTCTGATATCCGTAATCTGCAATTTGACAGTAACCGTAAGCCGGTGAAGATAGAGCGTGAGATGGGTAAATATTTTGTCTATTTATCTCCTGGAGAGCATTCGCTAACTTTTTTGCGGGATGATTATGCAGCTTATGAATATGAATTTCCACTGACGCTGGAAGCCAATACTGCTTATGTGATGACAGTAGTGCGGAGTGGATATGGCAGTGCTGATGAAGGATTAGTGACAATTACTTTTGAACTTAACGAAAAAGATGTCTATATTGCCAAAGATGATAACCCGCCGATTTTGAATAAACAGAAATCTGCTCAATACCGTCTAACTCCTGGAACATATACTTTCAAATTCAACAAACAGGGATTCAAAGAAACAAGTAAGCAGTTGCAGATTGAGAAAGATGAATATATCAGCATCAACCTGGAGCAGGGTGAAAGCGGTATGACGCTAAAGCTGCCCGGGATAGTTATCATCAATAGTGAACCTGAGGGAGCAGAAGTATATCTGAACGATCAGAAGATGGGTGTGACGACCTGGCAGGATGAACTTATTGCAGGAGATTACAAGTTAACTATCAAAGCCAGGATGTACCATACTAAGGAACTGGAATTCTCATTAGCAGAAGGACAGACACTGGAACTGCCGGTAGTGGAACTTATGCCGAAGTTTGGTTATTATAGTGTGAAGTGTGATCAGAGCAGTGCGGTTATATATCTGGATGGAGTAAGGATAGGAGAGGGAAATATCTCCAGGCAGAAGATAGAGAGTGGCAGTCATCTATTAGAAGCTAAACTGGCATATTACCATGATCATAAAGAAGAATTTCTGATAAACGATGGGGATACAAAGGATTTTGATCTTGCAATGAAGCCAGCCTTTGGTGTGCTGGAGATAAAATCCACTCCTGTGAGTGGGGCAGATGTGTATATCAATAACGAACTTGTGGGTACAACGCCTTATACTAATGAAAGATGCCTGTCTGGGCAATACCGGATCCGGGTGGATAAAGCCTTATATGTAAGCGGAGAAGAGACTGCTATTGTATATGATGAAACCCTTACTCAGAAGGCAGTACTGCTTACTCAGGATTTTGGTACATTGATAGTGGAAGCGAAAGACAGTGATATATATGTAAATAGTAATAAGGTGGGTTCAGCTCGTTATCAGGCAAATCTGCAGGCAGGAAATTATCAGATAGAAGCCCGGCGGGAACGTCATAAATCTGATAGTAAAAACATTTATTTGGGTACAGGGACAGAAGAAAGAGTAATTCTTAATCCTGAGCCGATCATGGGATCGGTTTCCGTAATGAGCAATCCTCCAGCCAGCAAGGGTGCAGCTATCTGGGTGAATGGTGAAAAGGAGAAAAAGACTACTCCAGCGGTTTTACCACTTTTGATAGGGCAATACAGTATCAAGTTAAGTCATCCGGATTTTCTGGAGCAGACAAAAAATGTAAGTCTGCGAGAGGGCGATCAGGAAAAACTGGTTTTTGAGCTGGAAACTTATCAGGGCAGTATGCTGGCATCACGCAATAAATGGAGACGGAATGGCTGGCTGGGTTTTGGTTCTACGGTATTAGCAGTAGGAGCAGGGTTATTCTTTAATATGCAGGGTGATGGCTATGCGGATGATTATGCTGTTGCCAAAAATACGGAAGAAGTAGATGCTGCCTGGGATGATATGGAGAGTAGTTATAATCTGCGTGATACCAGTTATTATATATCAGTAGCTCCTGCGGTATATACAATCTATAGCTGGATCAAGACGGGAAGCTATAATCATAAATTGAAAATTGAAAATTGAAAATGGAAAATTCAGCAACGAACATAACGAACAAAACGAACTGAAAAGGGATGTTAAATTGAAAATTAAAAAAGATATTTCACCTCAGAGGCACAGAGAACACAGAGGGGTACTAAATTGAAAATTGAAAATGGAAGACTCAGCAACGAACAATACGAACTGTAAGGGGATAATAAAATTGATTTATTTTGGAGGTGACTTGTGACTGAACATAATGATTACCGATTGAAGATGTTTGAGGAAATCAGACATGTAAATGAATATGATTCTGAATTCTGGTATGCAAGAGAATTGGCAGAAGTATTGGGTTATGAAAAATGGGCTAACTTTCAGAAAGTAATAGCAAAAGCTATAGTATCTTGCAAAGCATCTAATAATAATGATTTAGACCATTTTGCCGACGTCGGCAAAATGGTAACAATTGGTTCTGGAGCAGATCGTGAAATTGATGATGTGATGCTGTCAAGATATGCGTGCTATTTGATAGTACAAAATGCTGATCCCAGGAAAGAAACTGTTGCTTTGGGGCAATCTTATTTTGCTATTCAAACCAGAAAGCAGGAATTGCAGGATGATTTCAGGCAGTTAACAGAAGACCAGAAACGTCTTGCTATTCGAAAAGAGTTAAGAGATCATAATCGGGAATTAGCAGAGGCTGCCAAAGATGCCGGAGTGAGTGATCCTTTGGAATATGCAGTATTTCAGAATTACGGATATATGGGATTATATGGTGGATTAAAGGCTAAAGATATTCATAAAAGAAAGAAATTAAAGAAATCTGAGAAGATACTTGATCACATGGGAAGTTCTGAACTGGCGGCAAATTTGTTTAGGGCAACTCAAACAGAAGAGAAACTGAGAAGAGATAAAATTACAAGTAGAAATAAAGCAAATAGCACACATTTTGAAGTAGGGAAAAAGTGAGGACAACAATAGAAGAATTAGGTGGAACAATGCCGGAAGACTTGCCGACACCGAAGAATTCTATTAAGGAATTAGAGAAGAAGAAATTTAAAGAGTTAGATAATGAAAAATAAAGATAAGAAAAATTATACTATTGGAGATTTGGCTTCTGCCTATATTACGTCTCCCGTCTTCCTTCTCACTTTGATCTTCCTGCTTCTCTGCATCGTTCCTCTCTCCGCAGTAACCGTTTCTGAATTGCAGAATAGCGGGGAGTATCTTTATGGCAGGGGTGAGGCTGATAGTTATGAGAAGGCTACTGATCTGGCACTAACGAATCTTATCAGTAAGATAAGTGTGAAGGTGGAAGCAGAATTTACCAGGAATGACAGCGAAGATGAAGCGGGGTATAAAAGCCGGGTTGAGCGCAATATCAATACATATTCCAGTACTACGCTCTATAATGTGCCGGATATTATGGAGCAAAGTCGTGCTGGGATCATGGTGTGGCGATATATAAAACTGGATGATCTGGATAAGATTTTTGCTGCCCGGAAGCAGAAGATACTCAGCTATTATCAATGTGGCAGGAAAGCAGAAATAAATGCCCAGGTGGGAGATGCTTTGCGGAACTATTACTGGTCGCTGGAGCTGCTGGCTACCTATCCGGAGAAAGAGTGTCTTTGCCCTGAGAATGATACTATAACGCTGGAAACGCAATTGCAGAGCCGGATAAATAGTTTACTGGCTGGAGCACATTTTCAATTGCAGCAGATTTATCGAGATGCAGAAAAGGAACGTAAAGTACTGAAGTACAGGGTGAGTTATGAGGGCAGAAATGTGGCAAATCTTAATTACCGTTATTATACCTCAGCTACCGGCTGGAGCAGGTATAATAGTGCAAATGACGGACTGGCATATATAGAACTGCCTTTGGATTATGATGAGAATAAGCTGACTTTGCAGATACAATACCGTTATGAACAGGCAGCAAATTTCGATAAAGAAGTCCAGAAGGTTCTGGCAGGTATAGAAGCCGATTATTTTAATAATAATCAGCGGGAGCTGGTGCTGCTCGGAGAGGAAGAGGAGATCACTTCTGAGGATATTAAACTGGATGTGTATGATATACGCAAGAATGAAACTGTAACGGAACTGACAGAAAAAGATGTTATGGAAGAGGTGATAAAAGGTATTAGAGAAAATCGAAAAGCAGATATAAAGCACTATTTCACTGAAACCGGCTATAGCGATTTTGAGGATATTCTCTGCTACGGTAAGGCGGAAATACTGGAAGATGAATTTCAGGTACTGCTGGACGAAAACTGCGGTGAGAAACAGTTCCGCAATCTGCCAATGCGGTTCAGTTTTCCTAATAATGATAAGGAATTCATTGAAAGAGTGAATTTTAAGTTTGCAGAAAGTGGCAGGATCAAGGGTATCACCTTCAGTTTAGGAGACCGGGCAATTCGTGATATTATGGCAAAAGACGAACGCATGTGGAAACCTGAAGAAAAATACCAGCTGATCAATTTCATGGAATATTACAAGACAGCCTATTGCCTGGAAGATATTGATTATCTGGATAGGATTTTTGCTGAGAATGCTTTGATCGTTGTGGGCAGAGTTCTGAAAAATGATGATTTTGCCATTGAAAACATCACAGATACTATTGCCAAAGAGAAAGTGGAATACATTCGCTATGAAAAAGATGAATATATAGATCACCTGCGTCAAGTGTTCACAGCCAATGAATACATAAATCTTCAGTTTGAGGATAATGATATCAAACACTACAGCAATGATCCGGACAGCGCTCTATATGCCATCCAGATCAAGCATAATTATTACTCGCAAAACTACGGTGATCAGGGTTATCTCTTTTTGATGATGGATTTGCAGGACGTGAAGGAACCCAAAATCTATATCAGAACCTGGCAGCCGGAGAAATTCCCGGACGGCAGCGTCTTTGGAGTTGATGACTTCCGGATGGACTAAGCCGGATATAAGAGTTTTCTTATTTGCTGATCTCGCTTAACAGAATATTCGCTTTTTCTTCCTGATCAAGCAACTGTTTTAGAGTATTTATTTGAGTCTGCCGCATCTGGGGAGTCCAGTTCTCATAATCAATGGTTTTAAATAAAGGGATCAGGTTTGGCGTTCCAGCCTGCAATATCTGTATCTCATTACTATATATCTCTGCTAAATTAATGATCAATTGCTTATCAACCCCAAATTTATCAAGATTCTTCTGTAGATATTCATGGGCATTTATCCTCGCTTCCAGCAGACAGTGATATGTCCAGGTATTGCAGAAGCAGGCTTTTGCGAGCATCTCATCATTTTCGGGCATAGAAGTATCTACTTTCTCCAAAGCAGCTATCCATTCCTGAAAAGCTTTTCTGCCGTTGACATAGTGTCCAACCCTGCCGGTATTATAGAGCTGATGAGCAAGGATCAGGGACTGGTGATAGAGACTGCTAAGCTCGGTTTCATTCCAGCTTTCAAGCTGGATTAGCACCCAGGGAGAAGGGTATCTGCCATCGCCTGGCGGCTGCTGGCGCTTTTTATTCCTGGTAGATTTCTCAATTGCTTCTAAAACACCATAATTCGGGTGCGGGAAGATTGAACCTGTAATCGTAAGTATCTGCTTATCATAGCTATCGTTGATCTTATCAAAAAAATAATCTGTGTTCAGAAACTGTTTATCCTGGGTTTGTTCAATGAAGTCAAATCTGGAATTAAAATAAATACTGGTCTTATATCCGGCTTTGGGCAGGATATATTCGGCACAATTATATCCGCAGAAGGGGTCAGTAGCTGAAGGCAGCCAGTGTTCGCTGAACTGAAACCGAAAGCTCCAGGCGGATAAACCAGCCAGGGTGGCAGTATCCAATTGACTTGCGTTTCTATTCATAAGCTTGGGATTTAAAATATTCAGAGTACGCCAGAATGCTGTACCGGAAAACTTCTCCCAATGTTCTGGAGGGTACATATTAACCTGTTCACGAAAGGGTAATTCTGGTTCTTCTTCACTTGCTGCCTGCAATTGCGGTGAAACAAGCGAAAGCAAATCTACCAGGGAATAATTATCATTTTGCCAGCTTATAAACACAGCAAATATTAATAACAAAAATAGAATTATGAATTTCATTGTTCTTCCTCTTCGAGTTCTTTTTTCCGGTCTTTGTTTTTCTTGATCATAAAGATAATGACCAGGGCAATGATAGGGAATACTTTTTCCAGATCATGCTTGAACCAGAGCAGTTTTTGCATCCAGGTAGGTGGAGGCGGTTTAAAATCCACCAGCAGTTTATCCATCTGGGAATTGATTGCGATAGCTTGAAGCGAGTCACCTAAAGAGACAAAGAGCGACTCCGTCTCAATGGGCAGGATCAGGGTTTGAGTGAAGCCTGTACCGGCATTAAATAAGCCCTGGAAATGACAGCTCTCCTGATCATCGTAGATTTGCAGTAGCTCTGCCTCATAAGAATCTATAGTCACCTCCAGGGCAAAATGAGTGACCGGCAGCGAATCTTGAAAGGCTGTCAGGCTGGTGGTAAGGCAGATTAAGATGAGAAATGAGATTATGATTTTCATAAAAGAAGGGGAGAACCAATTTCTGACTCTCCCCATTTTATTTATTTCAGCAGCAGCATCTTACTGCTGATAGTATTTTCACCAACACTCAGTCTTATAAAATAAATTCCACTGGCTGCCGGAAGCTGCTCATCAGTATTGCCATCCCATTCCAGGCAGGAAATGCCGGCAGGATAAGCATTCCGGGGAAACGTCCTGATCAATTGCCCCATACAGTTATAAATCTGCAGCTTAGCACTCGCTGGTTCTTCCAGCTGAAATGATATCATGGTAGAAGGATTAAAGGGATTCGGATAATTTGTCAGGTTTATATCCCAGCCAGGGGCATTATCCTCTGTTACTGGAGTGACGTATATTTCTACTATTTCACAGGGAGAGCTTTCCAGAGAATCGCTATAGATGGCAGTGAGACAATATTCATAAGTATCTTCCGAAAGACCGGAATCTACATAGGCAGTATCCACTGTAGTGGCAATAACCACCCCATCACGATAGATATTATATCCAGTAAGTGCACGCTGGGCAGCAGGTGAATTCCAGTAGAGATAGATAATTCCGCAGGAAGTATCCCAAATAAGATTCTCCGGTGGCAAGAGGTTTACATTCACTATAGCTACAGGAGAAGGATCAGATTCCAATCCATTATAAAGAGCGGTCACATAATAGTCATATTCACCACTATTCAAGGCATAATGATAATATTCCCGCTGAAGCGGATCGAAAATCTCTGCCAGCAGTTCTCCGCAGCAATAGATATTGAAGCCAGTCTGCCCGGCATCTTCCATCACCCAGCTTACTAAGGCATCATTATAATCAAATAATTCCGCCTGGCACTCTGATGGTGCCACCGGTGGAGGTGGCAGTAATTCCTGGGGATATAGTCCAGTATGCTGAATATTGCAGCCATCTAAAGGCATATAAGCAATATCCTCATTCCAGGGGCTTTCTGTATTCCAAAGACAGCATTCCACTACATAAGTAGTAAATCCGGTAGCTGCTCCGGCAATTTCCAAAAGACCATCATTATCAAAATCACCAAAAACCGGAGTCATTTGCATGGTGATGCTGTCCCACCCAGTGCCGCAGGGCAGGGGCCAGTCAGTGCAGTGCGAGCCGTCATTATTATAGCATTCATAGCCATTGCCAAATACATTGTCATCGATCATGATCTCCGGCTGCTCATCTCCATCCAGATCAGCAATACCTGCCTGGGCATATATGGCATTCGTAGGACCAGCCGGAAAGCCGTTCAAGGCAGTGCCGTCACCATGCCAGGCATAAATATGATTTATCGGAGTTCCAGAAGATACCTGATCGCCGATCACAATATCCAGTTCTCCATCGCCATCAATATCTCCTAAGGCAGGATTGGCAAATATCCAGTTATCAACTGCCTGAAACCAGCCATCTGCATAAGTTCCGTCATTATTGACTGCAAATACGGCTCCGCCAGTGGAACATCCACCATAAATGATCTCCCGCAATCCGTCACCATCTATATCTGCCAGAATCGGCTGCGAATAGGAATAAGTAAAGCCAGCTTCCGAAACTGGAAAACCGTCTAATACATTCCCGGCAGTATCAAAAGCATAAAGACTGTTATAAGAAAGCCCGATCACCTCAGGAATATCATCTCCGGTGATATCACCCACAGAAATGCCTGAACCGGGAAAAGTGTCAAGTTGCTGGGGCCAGCCGGGAAACACACTGCCATCACCATCAAACACATAAGTCCAGCCATTAGGAGCATTACGCACATTCACGCAGATCTCCAGATCTTCATCTCCATCCAGATCTGCCAGACAGGCATTCATTGTGCCACCACCAGCTAAAGTGACTGGAAAGCCTTCAACTGCTGTCCCGCTTTTTTCAAAGGCATAAAGTACTCCAATATTACCGGAAGTACTATTGCGGCTGCAGGCTACTATTTCGTCTTCGCCATCACCATCAATGTCACCGCAGGCGGGAGAACTCCAGATATAATATCCCAGTTGCTGGGGCCAGCCGGCTACGGTTGAGCCATCCAGATTGTGAGCCACTATTTTCATGCCCACCCCAAAAAGTAATTCCAGATCTTCATCTGCATCCATATTGGTATATATAGCACCTTTGAAGCAATTAGATACTGTATAAGTCAGGGGCCAGCCTTCTGCCAGCTCCGGCAATACCCGCAATTCAGCCGGATCAGGCGTGCTGTCCAGAAAGTCCTGAGTGCATAATACTCTGCCATCAAGGTCTGGCATCACCATTGATTGCTGACTGGGACTCAAACTGGAATACGGTACAACCACAGCCAGTAGCGGGAAGACAATAATTGAAAGTAAGATTAAAAATAAATATTTCATAATAACTCCTT
Source organism: Candidatus Cloacimonadota bacterium (assembly GCA_021735645.1). GTDB lineage: Bacteria > Cloacimonadota > Cloacimonadia > Cloacimonadales > TCS61 > Stygibacter. The sequence goes on along the minus strand of JAIPGP010000094.1, from coordinate 4,081 downwards.
AATATTAACCTGCGGATGCTCCACCGCCACCAGCTCCTCCACCTGCTCCACCACCAGCTCCTGAACTGCCGCTGGAGGCAAAGATGGCTGCATAAGTAGCCATAAAGCAAGTGAAATCTTCTGGTGAATCAAAGGACTGCATAAGTTTGGATTCAGTAAGATCAATACCTGATTTCTTAAAGAATTTAAGATACCGGTCAGCAAATCCCATCACCATGGCATAAGGATAGATAGCATCAAATTCAGATGTTAAAATCTTTTCCGGCTCCTCTTTCAGGTTATGCAGCATAGCTTTTTTCCAGAGCAGCCAGGTGTATTTTTCTTCATACCCTTCATCCGTGAGAATATCAATAGTAGATGATTTATAGATTATATATAAGAAAATTGCCATGATGGGAATGATTAGAAAAAGGATATAAAGATAGCCAAAAGAAAAACGGATTATTCCTGCAAAAATGCAGATTATTAATAATACCAGCGTGATTGTTAACCAGATGGATAATTTTTGCTGACGTCTATGCTGCGTTTCATCTACATATCCGGCAATATATAAGCCGGTTGCCAGACCATTATTTATATCTTTTCTATATTTAGGCAGATGTGCAAATATCTTTTTTATATTCTCTATCCCGCTATTAACTAAGTTCTGCAGAATTTCATATAAATTTTTGTCGATATCATGCTCTGGAACTTCATCATTTATTACAAGCTCATACTTCCCTTTTTTCACGGTTTTTATTTTTATATAGCCCTGCTTAAGCAGCCGGAAAAATATTGCGGCAAAGGGGACTATGGAGCTATCCAGATTATTGACAATTTTAGAGACAAATCCGGGATGAATATCATAAAGGTTATCAGGCAGCTCTTCAGGACTATAGCGCATTTTATAACGCTGTGATTTCCTGATCAGCAGTATTAAAAATATAAGTACAATTACCAGCAGAAACCCTGCCAGCCAGAGAAAATATTTACCATAATACTTCTGGGTAATATCTATTTCCTGCCAGTGCGGATTCTCAATTGGTAAAGCGTCACTGATCAATGTAAGCCCTACAGGGAATACTTCATCTACTTCCAGACTGACAAAATCATATACTACGCTGTTAGCTGTATAACTGATCTGCACCCTGTCTGTGTTTGGAGTAAAAACCCCGATTACATCCGGAAGTTTATTCGGCAGTACTATTTCTATTTTGCCCTGACTGATAATAAAATCATGTTCTCGCGGGACTGGCTGGTAATCAATTATCAGCAAGTCTCCTTCTATATAACAGACGTGCCGGGCGATATATTCCAGCTCAAAATCAAGCGTTATATCTGTAACCGGCTCAAAATCCCATTTCACTATCATTTGCCTGTCATCAAACTTATAGCTATCGGTTTCTGAAATTATATTACCATCTGTATCTTTCAAAAATGCTCTGATAAATTCCAGTCCATCAGTTGCCCGTTCTGGAATATTGCGCTTTACCCAGGTATAATCTCCACCGGAAAAATGATAACGAAATGTCTCCCGCACCTGCAGATCACCATTGTTCCGCACATTCAGCTGGCTGTTAAAGTTCTGGGCATAATGGGATTTTGCCGAAAGTAAACTACTGATCAGCAGTAAAAAAATAAAAATAATCAGCTTTTTCATATTCTCTCCTAATAAGTGATTCTTCATAAAGATCAACCTTGAATCTTCGAGACAATCCGGATATTTTTCCGGGCATTTTCATTCCGTGGGTCTATGCTCAAAGCCGTACGAAAAGCCCGGTTTGACAATTCATTTTTACCCATTTTATGATAGATCACACCCATCTCATTATATATCTTGGAGATTTCAGGATCATGATTTAATACATAATGCAATGATTTCTCGTCATACTTTTTTAATATTTCTTCGCTGCTTTCCTGCTCATATAATTCTTCCAGGATCTGCTGTGTTTCTTCACTGTTGCCAGTGCTGTACAAATCCCGCAGAATTGAACCTGTATAAAGACGCTTGAAATCTGATTTCGTCCCAATAGCCTGATTATAGTATTGCAAAGATAATTCCAGCTCTCCCAGTTCTTTACTGCAGAATCCGGCAAATTTATAAGCCTCACCGGGAAAAGGATTATTAGGCAGGGATTTCTGATAATATTCCCGTGCCTGAGCATAATCCTTGCGAGTCATACTGATGTCTGCCAGATTCAAATAACCAATATAATCACGTTCGGGAAGCTTTGCTATCAATTCTTTCAGCGTCTTTTCCGCCAGATCTGTCTTTCCCTGTTTCGAGTAAGCTATCGCCATATTGCCCATGGCATCCTGCAATTCAGGGTCTCTCTTTATCGCTTCCTGATAGGTGGATATTGCTCCCTCAAAATTCTCCTCTGCCATCAGATTATCTGCCATCTTTTTCAAATCATAAGCTTCCGATTCCCTGCCTAATTTTGAAATATCAGTCAACCAGGCTGGCTGCAATAGTGAAATGATGCCAAATACTATCAATCCACCCCAGATCAGATATAATATGATCCTTATACTAAAGTCTATCTTATGATCAACAGGTGTTATGGAGGATGAATGTGACATTTTTATGCTCCTTTTTTAGTCTGTTATATACCTGACAGGCTTCCGGTGTCCGCAATATTATGATCTGCGTCATTCCTCCTGTATTGGAGTTGTAGATAAATTGCACCGGCTCACGCTCGCTGAAACCGCGTCCTCCCAAACCATCTGCTCCACTGCCAATTAGCAGGATATCAGTACATTTGGTCAAAATTGTCCGCTGGTCTCGCTTATTGAATACATGCTTTTTATCTACAAGACGAAAACTGCCGTCCTCAAAGATCATCACATCAAAAAAGGGGATCGGAATCCCTTTATATACTGTGAGTCCATACTTGTTATAGGTTATATCCTTACTATAGTTACTGGCAACTGAAATGGAAAGCGCTGCTACTGAAAGCAGGATTATGCTTAGTACTACCCAGCGGCTAACTTTATTTTGCAGCAGATGGATCATCAGCCACAGCAGGATAAATATGCCGATCGGTATCAGTAACGAAACCGGAAAATACTCTCGCTCAGAAATGATAGAACTTATAGATAAAAAAATGAAAACAAATATATATTCGTAAACCAGTAGTGTTAGCGGGTCTTGCAGATAACCTTTAATAGTGCGATGGGTCAATTTCAATTTTCCCGGCATACTCCTGCCATTATCAAGCACAAAAAATACAAATACATTGCCCAGCACTACTCCATAGATATCTTTGGCTATATCGCAGACATCAAATATCCGGTTAGATAATGGCACCTGAGCTAACTCATCCAGCATTGATGCTGAAAAAGCAAAGATCAAAGTATATAATATCGTCTGAGAGGCAGTCTTACCAAGCGATTTCCAAAATCGCCAACTGATGATGGCAAAACCCGAGTAAGCAATGTAATGCCAGTTATGCTGCAATTCGTAAAACTTGTGATTAAAATAATAATCAGTTAACTGCTGACCTACCCAGAACAGAAACAAGATTACTGCTATTACTGCTAAATGAACTAACCTCAGACTCTTGCGGGCATAATACAATAATATTCCCAAGACGATCACTCCCACGATCAATGTATAAGGAATGGAAACTCCTCCCACTTGCAGTAAAGTATTAGACGCTATACCTATTGCAGTCTGTAGATAATTCTGCAACAGCAGAAACGGGGTCATGATCAATAACAGCACATAAAGAACAAAATTTAACTGTGTTAAGGAAACACTTTCTTTTTTTCTCTTCATACCCTCACCCATATTTTTATTTACAAGAAACCTGTTTTATCGCTTTTCAATGTCAATATCTTTTTTTTTTTTGACCTCGCATCTCCCCGAAATTAAAAACACTTCTGCCGCTAAGTTAGCCGTGCACCGCCGGGTATTTCCAGGTGGGGCGCAGATAACGACCGCTATCACTTATTCCCTGAAAAATAAACTTGCTGCGGTGAAAAACATAGATAGCGGCTGATAACTGCTCGTAGTTCTCGCCCCACTTTCGGAGTACCGCCAGCGGTGCAAGTCCTACTTAACTGGTCATTTATCATTAAAATTCCTGCTATGAAAACA
>JAIPGP010000006.1 GCA_021735645.1 Candidatus Cloacimonadota bacterium | reverse complement strand
GTTCAAAAATAAAATGCTCATTCTCGAGCAAAAATGTCAATTTTGAATATTGACCCTATTTTAACAAAGATGTGCACTTAATGTGCCTAATATAGATTTTGCTCTTTATAATTCAATTACTTAGATTGAACAGTCTCGTGAGGCGTTCCCATTCTGAAAATTCGTTTTTTATCTCATCATCGCTGTATCCTAACATAGATTTCCAGCCAGCGGAATAATAGATTTCATTTGTAATCAAATTCCAGTCAAAGAGACCATCTTTTGTTGCCTGCATTGCCAGTTGAAATCGCTCCTCACTTTCAGCAAGGTTTTGTTCCAGCTGTTTTTCTTCAGTTACATCCTGATTGACGATAATTGCACCCATTACCCTGCCGTTATCATCAATAACCGGGGCAGTATAATTCAAGATCAGTTTTTTTCTGCCGTCAAAAGCCTCAATTTCCAAAAGCTCATTCTCTACAGTAATCCCCTCTTTGATTGTATGTGCCAGTGCCCAGTCTTCAGGTAGAATTTCTTCATGTGAAGGCAGGCGGTAAGCTTTAAAAATGCCATATTCTTCTATCCCTACATGTGGCTCTGCTCCCCAGATTTTTACTCCAGCAGGATTGCTGATCAGTAATTTGCCGTTCTCATCAGCTATCCACAAACCTATAGGCAGGATATCAAATATTTTATGCAGGTGAAGTTCATTCCTGATCAGTTCTGAGCTGAGCTGTTTTTGATCTGTGATATCTTCACCCGAACCCAGAATACCACTTATTTGTCCCTCTTGTTCATATAAAACGGAATTATGCCAGGCGATAGTTTTCACCTCTCCACTGCCGGTAACCACATTACTCTCATAATACTCAACATTTTGCAGTTTTTCTGCTAATATTTTCTGAAATACCGATTGGATTTCTTTCTGCTCAGAATCGGGGATAAATTTCTCAAACCAGTTATAGCCGACTATTTCTACCAGGGGGACTTCAAGTATTTCAGCGGCTTTTTTATTCGCCAGAGTCACGATGCCATTCCTGTCCAGGGCAATAAACATTACTTCGGCAATATCAAGGCACTGTTGCAGAAATTTCTTATTTTCTAATATTTTTATCGCCATATCTATTCTCCCATAACAATTTGCATTATGCTATATTAAATATTCCATCTTGTTATTTTAGAGTCAAGAAAATTAATTTCACTCAGAAAGGTAGGGAAATTTTTCGGGATACCATTTGACACATATCACTACTTTCAATAATCAGGCACAAAAGTATTAAGGAGAAATGGAATGGAAAATAGAATTTTAGCTAAAGTTAATGGCAAAGAAATATCGTTATATGATGTGGAAAATTTCATTCAGAAACTTGAACCGCAAACTGCTGCCCAATACAAAAGTGAAGAAGGCGTCAAGCATGTACTCAATGAACTGATCAACCAGGAATTATTCCTGAGTGATGCAGTGGAACGTAAACTGGACGATACTGAGGAATTCCGTCAGGAATTGGCAAAAGCCCGTGATTTTATACTTACACAAATGAATATCAATAGTACTATAACAGTGAAAAATGTCACTGATGCTGAAGTTGAAGCTTTTTTTAACCAGGACCCCACCAGATTCGGTACCCAGGCAATGGCGGATACAAGCCATATCCTTGTAGATAATGAAGAATTGTGCCTGCAGCTCAGAGAGCAGATAGTTAATAAAGAAATCAGCTTTGAAGATGCTGCTAAAAAACATTCAAACTGCCCTTCAAATGAAAGAGGTGGCAATCTGGGCAGCTATGCCAAAGGACAGATGGTGCCGGAATATGATAACGTGGCTTTCAGTCTAAGAATTAACGAAATCTCCCAGCCCGTTGAAACCCAGTTTGGCTTTCACCTCATAAAACTGAACAGCATTACTGAAGGGCAAACCGCTGAATTTGACCAGGTGAAAGACCAGGTGCAAAAAGAGCTGGTCACCAACCTGCAGAGAGAAGCATATCTCAGCAAGATCAATCAGTTGAGAAAAAAATATCTGGTGGAGATGCTATAAAGTTTTTTTTCATCTGTTATTTAACATATACCGGCAGGGAATTTTATTTCCTGCCGGTATATATTTTCTGTGAAGTGTATTAACGATACTATATCAAATTGAATGATGCCAACAACACAGAAATCCGACAATTCTCAGGGAGTCGAAATTATACCCATTTTCTCAATCTCAATAAAACACGGTTTCTATCCGGCGGGAAGTGAAGAAATAGTTCGGCGGAGGGGTATCAGGTTATTTAGAAACCTGGCATCCCCCTGCTTTATTTACTAATAACAACACATAACACGTAAATTAATATAGATTTACAGGTTATTATCTTTTGAAGTTACACCCTTTCAGGGTGAAGATGAAAACAAAAATCCTGAGAAATTTCGGGGGGATGCGAGGTCATTTAGAAAAAGATTGACCTGAATAAGCGAGAGAGTGAGATTTGTTAATAGATAGAAAGTTCTGCAAGTTAAGGTGAAGACAGGAGGGTTTATGAATTCTGGAAGCAGGGATATTTTGCATCTGCTGTTTAGTAGCAGCTCCATTATCACGATAATGATGGTTGCTTTCCTGTTAGTGATCGGGATAGTGATATTAATGGCGGCAAAGATCAAGAAAGAGAATGAGAAATTATTGGAGGGAGAAGTTGAAGGACAGGTAACGCATAAACATATTGCTGCTTTTTTGCCATTAGGTTATGCTATATCCATTCCGCTGGGTATTGCTCTCAAAAATACTGTTATTGCTATTGCTTTAGGTCCTGCTTTTGGTTTGGCACTGGGGGTAATGATAGGATCATCCAAAGAGAAGAAACTGAGAGGGGAAAAACGCCCCTTAACTCCTAATGAAATACAATTTAAAAAAACTTCTCAACTGTTGCTTACTGCTTTACTTGCTTTAGGTGCTATTCTTTATTATATCTCATACTTTGTTTTAAGGTAAATTAACGGGACGATATGGTTACGAGGATAAAACTATAAAAAAAACCGGCAGGTTTGTCTAATTGCCGGTTCTTACGGTTTAACTGGAAGTGACATGATTACCCCCTGCAGTATCTTTCGCGTCTCTCTTGCCACTTGCTGAGTATTGAAATTCGTTTCATCTTGATCCTCCTTGATTTTTTTCTTTTTTCTTCTGTCCTAATACCAGTTTACTCTTTTTCATCTTTCACTTCTTTTTGAGTATCTTTCTTTTCTCTCATTCCAGCGTGTAATCAGCTTTCTTGTTTTCATTTTCTTGCCTCCACATTATTATTTTTACTGATTAATAGAGCAATCAGCGTACCACAACTAAATTTAGTGTATTAATGCGGTGGTACACCTACTGTAACTTATTGGTGTATAGCGAGATAATGTTATAAAAAAAATTATGCAGGTTAGTTCCGGTGATCAGAGGATGTGTTATCATTTTGATATATGGAGAAGATATTGTTATCTTTTTGATAAGTTTATTGCTGTTCGACTGCAGTGTAAAAAGCGCTTAGTTTTCTAAAGTAATCCTCATAAGAGTATCTGTCCGAGTGCTCACAGTTAAAATAGCTCGAACTGGGTTTGTGTTATCATTTCCCACTTCAGTGCCGGTTCCTACCACGATGATCCTGCCGTCATCATACGCTTGGATAGTATAGGTGCCGGAAGCAGTTTGATTTGTATTTCCAGCCCAGTGCAGGTAAAATTCCAGTTTTTCCTGGTCTTGAGAATTGATATCAGGAGCACCGCCCCCCATACTGGGCGGAGTACGCCAGAATCTCAGGGCTTCAGTACCCAGAAAATTAAGGTCATTAACAAGAAGCTGCCGGTTAGTGTTTTGGGACTGATTCTGGAAAATGAAGATACCCAAAGCGACTGCAACGCCCACTAAAACAACACTAAGAATCACCAGCATAATTTGATGAGTGCCCAAATTTATCTCCCTTACAGAATTTATTCTACCCGGATATGTGACTGCTATTCGGTAAAACAATTCTGAAACTTACATAACTGCCAACGAAGAATAGTATTTTCAGGTAAATTGTGTCAATAAGTTTATTAAATTTATCAGGAACAGGTGGATCTGCTGAAAAAAAAAGCTAAGTCAGGGCTGTTGAATATTGAAATATAGAACACGGATGGCACGGATAACGCAGATTAACGCGGATATTTGGAGTACATTAACCGTGTTAATGTGTCGATCCGTTAGGTGAGATAGGATTGCAACGAGAAATGTAATGTAAGATTATTTTGCACAGAGGAATGTAATGTAAGATATTTAACCACGGAACACACTGACCACACGGAAGAATGTAATGTGGTTCTGCTAAAAAATAAACTAAGTCAGGGCTGTTGAATATTGAAACATCGAACACGGATGGCACGGATAATGCAGATTAACGCGGATATTTGGAGTATATTAACCGTGTTAATGTGTCGATCCGTTAGGTGAGATAGGATTGCAACGAGGAATGTAATGTAAGATTATTTACCACAGAGGACACAGAGGAATGTAATGTAAGATTTTGAACCACGAATAGGCTTCATAGATTACGCTCTATCAAGAAGCCACGAAATGACACGAAAAATTAAAGAATTGCTCAAGATTCTACTTTCTTCAGTTCGTTTTGTTAGTCTTTTTTGGTGCTAAAAATATTCATTTCCCAGTTTCATGATTTTAGCCACGGATTCCACGGATAATGTAATGTAAGAATTCCGAAAATGAATGATAGATTTCTGGAGTCACTTTTTTCCTTTGGTGAATTGGTATTTACCAGTGCCACACTTCCGGGGTACAGTAAGCGTTTCTGGTTAACTGACAGCCAATTTTTATTTTACTTTCAGGATATTGCTACAGGTAGTTTGTAAGATAAAAGGATATTCAGGGTAACAAATAACAGCTTTTACTTTACATTATCAGGACAAAAAGAGAAAAGGTTTATTAGTGAGAAAAAGTATAAAAAGGGGTATAATGGTGTATGGTTAAGCTCGATTTACATATCCACACCAGCTATTCGGATGGGGTGTTTTCACCGCGGGAATTACTGGAATTACTGCAGCAATACAGTTATGACCTGATATCCATCACAGATCATGATACAATAGAAGGTTGCATTCAGGGCATGAAGCTGGCAGCTCATTATGATGTCAGGATACTACCGGGTGTGGAGGTGAGTTCGCTCTGCTGGGGCAGAGATGTGCATATACTTGGTTATGGATTTGACATCAAGAATAAGGGATTCAAATCATTTCTGCATAGCATTGAAAAGGGAAGACTGCAGCGGGCAAAGAAGATAGTGAAATTATTAGCAAAAGAAGGAAAGTCCCTAGATTTCCGGGATGTGATCAATCTTACCGGCAAACTGAATATGGTAGGCAGACCGCATATAGCCCGGGCATTAATTGATGCCGGGCACTGCCGTGATACCAAGGATGTGTTTGATAATTATATTGGTGAAGGGCAAAGCTGCTATGTTGCCAAACCGGCACCTTCGTCAGAGAAAGTTATCGAAGCGATCAAAAAGGCGGGTGGAGTATCCGTGCTGGCTCATCCTTATATTTACCGTGATGACGATATGGTTCAGTATTTGATCGATATTGGGATTCAGGGTCTGGAAGTTTTTTACAGTCGGCATACAAATGAGGAAACTGCCAGATACAAAAAGCTGGCAGATGATAATGGACTGTTGAAGACGGGAGGCAGTGATTTTCACGGACATGGCTCAGATTTGAATTTTTTCGGTTTTTTCAGTGCTCCGCCTTCCGTGGCAGAAGATTTGAGCGAGTATATTGAGAAGTGCGGAATATGAACCATTATGAAGAATATCTGAATATAAATGAGCGGAAGGGATTTCCCCGCTCCTACTGGTTTAACCAGCTAATCCGCTGGTTTACGATTATTTTTTCCTGGCTGGCGATATTTTATGGAGGCTGGCTGATCTTGAATAAGACCAATGCGGATTCATCTACTTTCACTAAGATAGTTCCTTTTCTGATCATTTTTTTTGCATTGAATTCGCTGCTGAGAAACCTGTTTACCATAAACAGGCTGATTTTTAGAGAAGATAGTCTGGAATTTACTTATCTATTGAAGAAAAACGTGATTATTATGTGGCAGGACTTTGTTTCGATCAAACTTATCAAAGCGCGGCAGCGGATACTGGACATCAGTTATTTCGGAGATGGGGGTGAAATCAAAGTGCATGAGCTGACTTTGGCATTTCCTAAGATGCTGGAGATATTGAATGCAATAATTGAGATGGTGCCGCAGGCGGAACTGGATGAATTTGTGAGCAGTGTGGCAGTAGGTGCAGGAGAGCGGCAGAAACGGGCAGCAAAGAAGGGAGCTTCAGCAGACGACGATGCGTAGAGTTCTGATCATCACCTATTACTGGCCCCCGGCTGGGGGTCCCGGCGTACAGAGAATCCTTAAATTCGTCAAATATCTGTCGGAATTTGGCTGGCAGCCTATAGTGCTGACAGTTAATAAAGGCAATTTTCCCGCTTACGACCAGAGCTTGATAGATGAAATACCCGCAGAAATACGGATTATTAAAACAGCTAATTGGGAACCTGATCTGCTATATAATAAATTTACCGGCAGGAAAGAAGAGAATATTCCGGTTGCAGTGCTGGCGAATAAGAACCTGAACTGGAAAACGAGACTGGCTCACTGGTTCAGGCTGAATATATTTATTCCTGATGCCAAGATCGGTTGGCTGCCATCTGCTGTGCAGGCTGCCGGCAGAATAATTAGAGAAGAAAATATTGAGCTTATCTATTCCAGTTCCCCACCGCCTACCACGCATCTGATCGCACAAAAACTTCAGAAAAAATATAAACTCAAATGGATAGCTGATTTCCGTGATCCCTGGACGAAAATACATTATTACAGAAATGCTCCACGTATGGCGATAGCCCGGTGGTGGGACGAATTTCTGGAAAAGAAGGTAGTGCAGGATTGCGATGGAATCACTACTGCCAGTCGCATGTTTCAGGAGCTTTTACCCATAGATAAGGCGAAACTCTGTTGTACGATCACCAATGGCTTTGATGATGAGGTGATGGGAATACCGCCTGAGCCGGAGAAAGGTTTCACGCTTTTGCATGCAGGAGGGATCACGGCAAATAGATACTATCAGGAGTTCTTTGCCGGATTAGAGAGCTTTCTGGAAGATGGGGATAAAAGGCAGGTCACGCGTCTGGTACTGATAGGCAAAGTGAACCCGGAAATAATCAGCCGGATCAGGCAATATATTCCGGCAGAAAACCTGCAGATAAGCGGATACCTGCCGCATCACAAGGCTTTAGCAAAGATGAAATCAGCATCATTAAACCTGATTTTTCTGGAAAAGCTGGCAGATTATAAGGGTCATATTCCAGGTAAAATATTTGAGTATATCGCAGTGCAGCGTCCGGTGCTGGGCGCGGGAGATGCTACAGGAGATACAGCCCAGATCATTGCAAACAGCGGTTGCGGCAAGGTGTATGCTGCGGAATCAGACTGGCTGGAGATATTTAATAATGCCTATAATGACTGGCAAAACGGCAAAGAGCCGGAAATAGACAGGGAGTACATCAATCAATTTCACCGCAGGCAGTTAACTGCCAAACTAGCGGAATTCTTCGGAGAGATACTATGAGTATGAAAAAGAAATCTTTTATGATCAATAAATTCCTGCATGATATTAATACCCCCAAAACACGTTATGCAATAGCTAAAGATGTCACCAGCAGTGACCTGGGATATTATTATTTCATGTTTGACGAAAAGCGGGTTGCTGGTGGTAAAGACCAGAAACTGCTGAGCCATTTTGATGAAAATGGCATACCGGTTAACAAGACCTATATAGATGTGGAGGGAGAAGAATATATATATTTCCCTATTACCATTGGTCAGATGGGGCTGGCGGTATTTCACACCTGGTTGAAAAGCGGCAAAGAAGAGGACAGAGAAAGGTTTTTACATTATCCCCGCTGGTTTGAGACTAATGCCGAAGAGAGCCGCAAACTGGGTGCCCGCTGGCTCACTAAGGTGCCATTACCGCAATATCAAAATCCCGGACCCTGGCAATCTGCTTTTTCGCAGGCAAGAGCGATAAATATTCTGCTGCGGGGTTTTCAGCTTACAGGTAACGATGACTGGGCAGATCTTGCCAAGCTGGCTTTGCAACCTTTCAGCCTGCCAGTCAAAGAGGGCGGGGTGACAATTCTGATCGATCAGGCTCCTTTTTATGAAGAATATACCGCAGAATTGCCTACTATGGTTCTGAATGGGATGATATTTGCCTTGTTGGGCATTTATGATTATGTGAGAGTATTTCCAGATGACAAGACTGCCAGAATACTATTTGATTCCGGGATACAGACTGTGGCAGATATATTGCCGGTCTATGATCTGGGCTACTGGAGCCGCTATAATCATTGCCAGGCAGAGTGGTATCCGGAAATAGACCCAGCTACTATCCAGTACCAGAGATTGCATATAGCCCAGCTAAAAGTTCTCTACAAGATCACAGAAATCCCGATTTTCCAGAAATACGCTCAAATCTTCCACAAACAGGACAACCTGATAAATGCCTGCCGCATGTATTCTCAGAAATACAAATCTTTGAAGAAGATCAATCGAATATAAGAACTATCTGAGTAATAACAGCTTCTTCTGACAGTTAATCTTGTTGTCAGATTTCAATACATAGCAATATACTCCGCTGCCGACCTGTCTATTTTGATTATTATATCCATTCCAGGAGATACTTCCCAGCGTTTGGGTTTTCGGATCAAGGATAAAGTTTTTAACTTTTTGCCCTTTGATATTATAGATTATGATTTCAGCTTCTGCTACTTCCGGAGTTAAAGCATAATCGATAGTAGTAACAATTCGGGAATCTGAATTGCAGCGGAAAGGATTAGGATAATTTTGCTCAAGCCGGTTATGAGAGATAATTTCATCTTCATTATCTGAGGAGGGAACCACTGATACTTCTACAGGAATAGTGATCTCTGCAGTTTCGGGATCATTAGTTTCTAATATCAGGTTTGTCTGATAAGTGTCTCCCAGAGTAAGCCAGGAGGTATCTATGATAAGATTAATCAAGCCATTTTCTCCACCTTCAATGATGAGGGACTGCGAATCGATACTGCTCCAATCGTTAATGGGTGCCTCAGATTGAAAATGATCTACCGATGAAACAGGAGTAGTATATATCCCGCAATTGGTGATATCCTGCCAGTTATTTAGATTATTAAATGTCCAGCAGGCAGTAAGGTTATCTGAATCAGGGTCAACACTGTGATATTGATGATCGAGTATTTCCTGAGGAGTAAGGACTCTATCCCAGAACCTTACTTCATCGATCATGCCGTTATATGATGCTTTTAATATTCCACTATATCTATGAGATCCAATTCCGGTAAAATCTACCCCGGAAGTATAGCCACCACTTTCATTATTAATTTCGGTGACCATGAGTTGTCCGTCCAGAAACAGGTTAACAAAATCGTCATCAACGGTGACGGCATAGTGATGCCATCCTCCGAATGGTGGAGCAGGAGTTACTAATACAACGCCAGTACTATTTACAGCCTGCATAGAGAAAACAGTATAGCCAGAACTTGATCTGGCAAAGAGAACCATAATTGCCCGGTAATCTTCAGGATCGCTATCTCTCTGTTCATAGATAGGATTGGATTCATGAACGTGGAAACCAGGACCATCAATACGAGCCCAGGCTTCAATAGTGAATTCAGAGCCTGTGATAACCGGTTCTGAAAGGTTCAGGTAGCCCCCGCTGAATAAAGCTCCATTTCCTGAATTATAAAATCCTTCCAAATGAGCGGAAACATATAAAGTACCATCTCCGGCATTACTGATATCAATAGGGAAGGTGTTTAATTCATCAAGTTCTGCCTCAAAATAGTGCAAACTGCTATCTACTACAATAACTGGTGGCGATACTACTACAGCAGTTACCGGCAAAATATATGAATTGGAGGTGATGGAATTACTGATTATGGTAAGATTTGCATTAAAATCACCGATCTCATCTGTCAGCAATGTCAGGTTAAGGGATTGCGTTTCACCGGGTTCAATCAGCATAGGAGAAAAGTCAGCAGTTAACTCCGGTGTAGAGCTATACACATCAGAAACTTGAAGATTTGCAGTGCCATCATTTTCAATAATCAGTTCGTAATAAGCTTCATAATTACAAAATACTTCACCGAATTCAATATAATCAGCGTTAAAATCTATTAATGGAGCTGTAACCCGAACATTTAGACCATAGTTCCACGACATACTATTTGAGCTAATTATCAGATCAAACTGCAATTCTTCCAGTGGAGGGTAATTTTCACTGATAAAGAAATTTAATCCGGCAATTCCCTCGATCAATGTAAGAGGTGGAATTTCCCCAATCAAAAGTTCATTATCTATCAGATCAATATGATCAAGATTCTCACAATAAAGTTCCAGGAGGATGTCTTGAGTAGCTTCACTGCCAATATTCCACAAATCGAGCACGATAGAGATCGAGTCACCCGGAGTGACAAGGTTTTCACCTGCAGAATTGAAATAATGGCAATCATCTATCACAATCCAGGCAGATTCGGCAGGGACCGGCTGTCCACCAATCATCAAAGCGCTTTCGCTGCTAAGTTCTGCCCCGGTATCAGGATAATCGTCATTATAAGTATATTGCAGACCATACATACCGGTTTGATCTTCAATACCTATAGTAGCAAACTGTCCGTGATTGGCTAAGTGAGTACCCGTATAGTTACCGGTATTAGTATTATTAAAATCCTTATATTGAAATTTGAGCAGATTATTACCATTAGAGCTGGGAAAGAACTGCCTGTCATAGATAATCAATTCAAATGTTTCCAGACTGTTATCCCAGTCATTACGTAATCTATCCCATTCGATCACGAAGTAATTATCATCCTGAGAGTAGTAAGTATAGATACCACTATTATCTGCATTAACCAGATCATCCCAGAAAACAGCAATGACAGGAGAGATTCCACCTTCGCCGGGGATAGCCCAATTCATAAAGGAGGCACTTTCAGTATCCCCGGGAGCCACCCAGCCATTGGAGCACACAGTAATGCAGTCATAGTCCTGGTCATAATAGCGAAAATTGAAGGGCAGCATCACCCGGCAAGATGCACCTTGATCACCATTATCCGGGAGAAATAATTCAGTGTAATCATTAATTTCCACCCAGTCATAATCAACATCCAGATATTCCTGATCATATTCATCATAGATGCAATATCCGAAAGCATCAGGACCTGTGGGCTGATCAATACCGGATTCCCCAATGCAGAATTCCAGATCAATATATTGTTCAAATCCGGTGGGATTACTCAATTTCAGGAGCAAAGTTTCATTATTTCCGGCAATGAATGCCTGGGCAATATCAAGTGAAATCGATTCAGCAGATTGATAAGAATCACCCGGTTGCAGGCTTCCCAGGGAAATAATCTGGTCAGAAACCCAGACGATATTGCTGGCAGTAGTAAATTGCAGGCTAATATCATCTAAATTACAATCACCTGAATTCGTAATACAATAATCGAAACTGATCACTTCCCCGGGTTCCGGTAAATTATTATTATCATCCGTAAAATCATAATCACTTAAAGTGAATTCCAAAAAAGTAACCGGCAGTTGGTAGGTATCATAAAATGAGTAGTTATCTGATTGAACCGAGACGCCGATAAATTGGGGCTGATCATTCGTGATGCTATTTTGAAACAGCAATCCGATATCATCGATAAATAGGGTTGCATCAGGTTCAAGCTGATCAATCACAATTTCTCCATCACTAACGATGATCTCTGCGGAATTACTGAAAACAGATATTTCCAGAGGAGCGATAACGGCATCACTGCAATTGATGATCTCAAAGCCTACTGATCCTGTTTCACCAGGCTCAAAACTGCCATTACTGCTGTTGTCATAGAAAGTGAGGTCATTGATATACAGGTCAAAATCTGCTGAAATATAAATAGTATCCTGGCAGGGATAAAAATTATTTCCACTCACAGTGAGAATAAATTCATCAGAGTCCAGGTCTGCCATGCTAAAATTGGCATAGCCGCTCTGGTCACTATAGCAAAAATACTGTTCATCATTTGCAGTATTATAGAGGCAGCAATACATCTCACAGGCTGGATCGGAATATTCATTGAGAACCTGGATACTAATATTATTCATGCTGGTGGAGTAAATATCTTCTCTGATAACAGATAATTCGCGGGGGAAGCCCTGCCAGATTGCCACTGCCGGACAACCCATCAGATTATTCCAGTAAGAGAATTTTGTTGCTGCCTGATCCGGATTTTGGGGATAATTCAGCCATAAAGCAGTTTTACCTCTCGTATGAGCGGCGCCCATAGTCAGCAGTTTGTCAGCAAATAAGCCATAAGCCACACCGGTAACAAAGCAGTTATTAAAGCAGGTATGGGTAGTGATAGTAGCGGTGCCGATGGCTCCAATAGCTCCTCTGGGATTAGACACAGAGCCGGTTTGGAGAAACACTTCACTGCGGCAGCCTTCAGTGCCGGCAAAATCACCGGTTGCACAGGTACTGATTACCGCAAATGGGAGCATCATACCATTATACAGCCCGTTTGCCGTGCCATCATACCAGCCGCTCATGCCGCCATATCCACGATAATTGAAGTAACTGACTCCCAAATCTATCTTCGTTTGCATTGTTGGCTGGAAGGGATATTCATATATTTCCAGATAATCATATTCCGGATAGTTATGCTCAATCAATTCGCGGATATTGATATTGGTATAAACACACGACATGCCTGAAGAAGTGGGGTCACCAACCAGTAAAGCCCGGCTGAACCAGTCGGGGTTATCCAGATAGGGTTCTTTTTCATACATAATAGTTTTATATACAATGGATTGCCACTGCAAAATATTATCAAAAGAAAGTCGACCGATATGAATATCGGCAATTTGGTCATCACCTGCCAGGGTAGTGTAGTAATGGTCACCTTCACCTCCTGAAAAATAAGCAGTAGGGACATTATAATCACCTCCGGCATCACCAACGAGGCAGACGTATTCCGGTGGTTCTTCCCAGGAGTCATAAGCATTTTGGATATAGTCTTTTATAGACGAACTGGGTTCATTATCTACAGCATACTGATAAACCTTAAAACCTTTTTGTTTTTTCCATTCCAGTAAATAATCAAAAGCCTGCCAGAAAGAAGGTTCGCTGATATCGGGATAAATATAGAGGATATTAGGCTGGGCTGGCTCAAGTTCCCGCCAGTTTTCACGTTCAGCCATTTCAGGAAAAAGGCTGATATACATCTTGAGAAATGATTCGGCAGGACTGGATAATTCCACTTCAGCCTGACAATTTCCCTCTAAAACAATCTGAAGACTGTCTCCAGGCAGCAAATTTTCGGAAGGATATACTGTGAGAATTGAAAATTCCAGATCACGTAATCTCATTACTGAACTGATTTCCACTTCGCAGTTGCTGCTGCTCAGGGCAAAATATTCCTCACCATCTATCACAGGCAGCACTTGCTGAAATACACTATCTGATTCTGTGGCAAGAATAGTCCTGTCCAAAACAGTTTGTCCATTATTATACATTACCTCAAAGCTGTTAATATTTGAAATTGCCTTTAAGATAGATAACGCCAGCACAAACATGATGAACAGAATCAATCTTGATTTCACTGTAACTCCTTATCAAATACTCCTATTGCGATCTACTGCACAGTTCGAGCACACCGGAACCCGGTTGATTCCTGGGTTTCATTAGAATAGTTTTTCATCCGATGCCAGGGGTTAAGGCAGGAATCGTTTACAGGGTTACTGTACCTCTCTAGTTTTTTAATTCAAATTTATTATTCATAATTATTCTGCTGTCCTGAGGATGCGGAAGCCCACACTGTCTTGACTAGTGCTGGGATGGTCGCCGTGACGATCAGCTACACGGCAGTAACTGGCATAGTTATTCCAGAAGCCATCACGAACCATACGTTCAGACCCGTTATCAGGTCCAGTTGGATCACTACTGGGGCTTGAGCCATAATAACTACTGGAATACCAATCATTACACCATTCACAAACGTTACCGCTCATATCATAAATGTTAAGCTGGTTTGGTTCCTTTGTTCCGACTTCATGAGTCTGTGAACCTGAATTATTATAATACCAGGCATAATCTCCCAAATTGTCCGTTGTTCCGCTGTAACGATAATTATCTTCCCAATTCAAGCCACCTCGCGCGGCATATTCCCATTCCGCTTCAGTGGGCAATCTATAACCATCAACACTAAAATCACAACTCCAGTCAGACAAATTATAGCAGGGTGTTAAGCCTTCAATCTCACTCAAAGCATTGCAATATTGCACTGCATTATACCAGGTCACGTAATATACAGGATAATAATCGCCAACTCCATAACTATGAGCCGGATTGCTGCCCATAACGGCTTCATATTCACCCTGCGTAACTTCATACTGACCTATATAGAAATTGCTTAGAGTTACATTATGAACCGGTAATTCATCATCATTTCCCTCATTAAACTGGTCACCCATCTCAAATAAACCACCTTCCACGAAGATCATGCTTTCAATACCTTCACCATTACGGTCATCAGCAGTGATTCTGATCATTGTAGGTATATTCAAGACTTCAGGATGATCAACAGCAAAATCCCAGATCACCTGCTTCCCGTTACCGGATACAATATCATTACCAATATCACCTTCCACAGAAACGATCACATAATTCCAAGAAATACCTTCATCATCAGAAGCACTAACGCTTACCAGCATGCTATCTCCATCAGCATCTTCCAGATCATAATAAATATCAACCAGATAACTGCCATCGTCTCGCTGTTCCACAATAATATTACTGACAACCGGTGGTTCATTACAATATAAATATACTCCTGATAATATGATCAAAACAATCAGTATCTTTTTCATTTTATTTCTCCTCCATTATTATTGTATTGCGAGTTAATAAATTCGCGTTTCATTTGTTCAATCCTTACTCTATCAATTATGGGTTCACCTTCTACCGGGAAGATATCGATTAAATCAAGCACATAGCGCAAGATCAGCGCGGCGTCATAAGCTCCAATAGAACCGCTGCCACTCACATCTGCCACTGTGATTCTCCAGTCTTCCCAGGGTAAAGGTGCAGCAGGAGCAGGATCGAATCCTATCACGTATTGCAGGATCAGGGAAGCATCAAGACTTTCCACTTCCGAATTATTATCCACATCGCCATAATGCAGTGAACTTAACAGCACTATCTCAGAAATTCCTTCGCCGATATGAAAAACCTCCTCCATCGAAGATAAAAAGATCATTTCTGAAATACCAGAACCAACATGATTACTATCATCAGTTGTGGAAGAAAGGAAAACAATTTCCGAATTTCCCCAGCCGATAGCCGCAGAAACGGGTAAAATAAATAGAATTAATAGCAGAAACAAAAAAAACTTCCTAATGAGCATCATAACTCCTCCATGAAAAATAATTATCAGACTAACCAGTTGATGAAATTACTAATAACAATATATTCTGCAAACACTTCAGGCTGACTTGATTAGCATAAATGTATATGGCGAAATCGATTTATTATTGTCAAACTATTTATTATTTGACCGGGAAAGAGGTAGTTTTTTAAAAGTTCTTTGCGGAGATTATTGGATATGATGAATTGGGTTCATGTTCCAGAAAAACAGCAATAATTAAAAGAGAACTAATGTTACAGTAATTGACCATAACAGTGATAAAGCCACAGGGAAGCCACAGGGGGGCCACTCTGGGTGTGGTAGATGAAGTAAGAAACAGTTGAACAAGATGTAAGGGGTTTAATTGCAGTAAATTATGGAGATTATAATAGAGATAAAGTATAAATTGTATATAGAGGGGCAGTTACGGAATTGACAAAGTTTTTAATCAAGACGAACGAACGATATTAAGTATGACTTCATAGCAGGAGTTTAAATAATAATTGACCAGTTAAGTAGGGCTTGCACCACTGGTGGTGGCGAGAAGTTCAGTCTGTGTCAAGGCTATGGACGATCTTCGCGGAGCGAGAGCAACAACTAATTATCTAACCTTGTCAAAATTTCAATCTAAAAAATGCATCGAGCTGGAATCGTTTGGTAATGGTCGTCATCTGCGCCCCACGTGGAAATACCCTGCGGTGCACATATGACTTAGCTGCAGAAATTAATTAAAATTTGGGTGGATGGCAGAACTTAGTTAACATTATTAACAGGGATAGCGGGGGAGAGGTTAGATATAATTTGACAACATTATTAATAAAAAATAGAAGAAGATAGAGGTATTGAAAGAAATGGATAACAAGAAAAAATATAAAATAGGTATGGTGCTGGATGATCGATTTCCACCGGATGCCAGGGTAGGGAAGGAGATCAGGAGTTTAGTAGCGGCAGGATTTGCAGTATATCTACTATGTTTCAGATTTGGAGAAGAGAAAGAGGAATCAGATTTTTATGGTGCAAAAGTAATCAGGATAAAGATAAATCGAAAATTAAGTCGTAAGTTACGGGCATTGACCAATACAATATTAGATATTTATACATACTACTGGTGCGGGAAAATGGTTAATTTCGTAAAGAAGTATGATATAGATATACTGCATATCCATGATTTGTATCTGGTGGGAGCAGGTTTGAAAGCGAGGAAGAAGCTGGGAGGTTTAGTTAAAGTCTGCGGGGATTTGCATGAAAATTATGCAGATGCTTTGAAGTATTACAAGTTTTCCAATACATTTCCGGGGAATATATTGATATCTGTAAAGAAATGGCAGCGAACAGAAAAGAAATGGCTTTCACAACTCGATAAAGCAGTAGTTGTTGTAGATGAGATGAAAAGCAGAATATCAGGAGACATTGAAACTGAAAAGATAGTAGTTTGCGAGAATTGTCTAGAAATTTCATCCTTTCAAGAGCCAGAAGAAAACAAATCACTTTTTGAGAAATATAGAGGGAAATTTGTGCTTTCTTATATAGGAGCATTTGACTGGCATCGTGGGATAGACACATTATTGCGAGCAGTGAGCGAATTAGAAGAAATTGAAAATTTAGTTGTTAGTATAGTCGGCACAGGCAAGATAAAACATGAGCTGCAAAGATTGGTGAAAGAATTAGGAATCCAGAATAAGGTAATTTTTGAAGGCTGGCAACCGCCGGAGAGACTACCGGATTATTTCAAGTTGAGTGACATTGGCATTATTCCTCATAAGAAATCGATTCAGACAGATAATTCCAGTCCCAACAAAATATATCAGTATATGTATTATGAAGTTCCCGTTATATCTACGAATTGCCGGTCATTAGAACGGATACTGAATGAGACGGGGGCAGGATTGACATATATGAGTGATGATCACCAGGATTTAGCAAGACAGGTAAGGAAACTCTACCGGGATAAAGACCTGAGACAAGGAATGAAAATAAAAGGTAAGCAGGCGATCATGGAGAAATATAACTGGGAAAAATGCAGTAGGGGATTAGTGGACATGTATAGGGAATTGAGCAGTATAATTTAGAAGTTATCGGTTACATAATTATTAAAGTAATTGGTATAACGTTGAGTGATATTTGAGAATGAATAATTATTTATAATATGATCAATCGCCTTCTGATTAATATCAGACTTATTAATCAATAAATCAAACTTGCAGATAAGATCTTCCAGTGAAGAAGATTTTACTGTATAAGGAAAATCAAAATTCCAGATACACCATCTGCCAATTGAAAGAGCTTCCAGGAGAGTGTTAGGTAAACCATCATGGAGAGGTAATCTTATAAATACACGGCATGAGCTAAGGAATTGAAACATATTTTCACGAGGTACAAACTTAACAGTTTTAATATTGGCTGGCAAGTTATCAAGACTTAGAGTACTTGGAAAGAAAATAAAGTTTACATCAGGGAAGGCAGTAACAAGTCCAGTAATTAGTTTATAATTATAAAACTCTCTATATGAGTCAGGCAGATAGACAATAGCGGTTTTTTGATCAGGGTATACGATGGGTCTTTTTTGGAGGTTAAGATTAGTGAAGGGGAGAATTTTAGCAGAGATGCCATAATCATTTAGTTCATTGGCAAGTAGAGAGCTAACGCATATGGAGTGGCTGAGTTTATTCACGACAGGCAGATATTTCCAGAAGCGGTAGTGTTTAATAGTTTTATAGAGGTCAGAGCCGATATAGTGATTAATGATTTTAAGATTTGCTGCTTTATAGAAGAGCAGGTAGTAAATTTTTGTTTGGGCAAAGAAGCAATATAGAATGTCATGTTTTTTAAGCAGGCGAAATTGTTTAATAATAGAGCCTTTCCATTCCG
Organism: Candidatus Cloacimonadota bacterium; assembly: GCA_021735645.1. Taxonomy (GTDB): domain Bacteria; phylum Cloacimonadota; class Cloacimonadia; order Cloacimonadales; family TCS61; genus Stygibacter. Next base: position 49,502 of record JAIPGP010000006.1, on the reverse strand, counting down.
GGTCATTTCTGTTAATAACTGTAACTTCTAGAAATGGAATCTGGTCAAAGATGTTTTTCAGTCCGATTTCGAACTGTCTTGATTGAGTGAGGCAGAGCATTTTAATAACTTTCATAAAAAACTTTACGCAGAAAAACAGCAGAGATGTCAATCATAAAATTGGTTTGGAGGAAATTAATTGACCGATAATAATTGAAAGAATTAATTGCAGAGTACGTAATGCGGAGGATAAATGAATTTTGATAGATTTGAGATTGATAAGACTGCGGAGCGGTATTTGCGGGGCGAGTCATTTGCTTCGAGCTATAAGTTTGAAACCGGTGCACAGGTATCTGATTTAGTAGACCGGTTCAGGATGTTAACAGAGCTTGCCCGGGCAAAGAAAATATTGCATATAGGATGTTGTGATCATTTAGGATTGATAGATGAGAAGATAGAGCAGGGGAAATGGCTGCATAAACTGCTGCATGAATCCGGCAGCGAAGTAGTAGGGGTCGATATAGATAAAGAAGCCATAAACTACATCAATGAGCGTTATCCTCAATATACGGTGAAATATGCCAATATAACTGAGTCTTTACCTGAATTTCTATCAGCGGGAGGATTTGACTATGTATTTTTGCCGGAGACTTTGGAGCATATTGCCAGTCCGGGTATTTTTTTAAGTAAGCTGCATGAGAACTGCCAAGCAATCAGTAAAGAATTAATAATAACCGTTCCCAATGCTTTCAAAAAGAGCAATCGGCAAAACGGGAAGCATTATGAATTAATCAATACAGATCATTATTTCTGGTTTACGCCTTATACCTTAGCTAAAAGTCTCCTGGGAGCAGGATTCAAAATGAAGTGGTTCACTTATGCCATGTATGGGCGGCGAACCTCCACAATGAATCCATTGACGCTATTAAGAAACCGGTATTTACGTCAGAATCCATCTGCCCAGGATATCATAGTAATGTGTTGCGAGTTTTAAAGCAAAGTGTTAGATAAGATCAGAAGCTCAGTTAAGCAGACTTTCTATTATGGGATAGGCAATGTGGCAGTGAAGCTTGTAGGTTTTATCTTACTGCCTTTATATGCCCGTCAGTTTTCCATAGAGATATATGGATTACTGGCACTTTTTGAGATACTGGCAGAAATAATAATCACCTTATCATCTTTTGGAGTAGAGAGTGGTTTTAACCGCTGGTATTGGGATGATGAAGGCAAAGAACGGCAGAAGTCGCTATTTTTTACAACACTGATATTTTCGTTAATATCCACAACGCTTTGCCTGATATTAGCATTTGTCATGATCCACTATTATTCTTTGCAGATATTTGATGTAAAAATATCGCTGGGACTGACAGTTACATATTTAGTAAATATTCTGTTCCGGGTAGTGATCATGCGCAGCATATTATTAATGCAGATACAACAATTAGTGGTCAAGCAGACGCGATATGTATTATTAAATCTGGGCATAGTGTTATTGACGACGATATTTTTTATCACGCAGCTTGATATGGGACTTGAAGGAGTGTTTCTGGGTCAGATCTGCGGTAATGTGATTGTGCTGATATTCATAATGCCGTATCTTTTGAAAGAGATAAAGTTTGTGATAGAATATGAGATATTTAGCAAGCTTTTGAAATATTCATTTCCGATAGCAGTATCCAGTGTTTTTGCGATAGTGATGACTTTGAGTGACAGGTTTATATTGAAGCATTATTACAGTCTGGCAGATGTGGGGCAGTATTCATTAGCATATAAAGTATCCAGTTTGATCAAGTTATTCATTGTGCGATCATTTTTGAAATCATATAATTTCAAGTATTATAGCGAAATAGAAGCCGTAAAGCATGACCGATTTTTTGATAAATCTATTACCTATTTCACCTTTATTGCCATCTACAGCGGGTTATTATTAAGTATAGTCAGTAAAACCGTGATAAAATTTTTAACAGACAATGTTGACTATTATAATTCATTGTATATTGTGCCTTATTTAGTGGCGGGCATCATATTATATGGTATACGCTCAATGCTGAATATGCCAATGGCAAAGATGAAGCGGACAGATTTGATTGCCTATATTGCAGTAGGCACTGGTATTTTGAATATTTTACTGAATTTTTTGATAATCCCTTCCTTAGGCTCATTAGGTGCGGCTCTCACAACAGCAGTTTCACAGGGAGTAGCTGTTATCGTCTGCCTGATGATAAATAAAAAGTATGGTTATTCAAATTATGAGGTTGTCAAATATTTAAAAGCTTTTCTGATTGGTATCGGGTTATTATATGCCTGGCTGCTGATTCCAGAAATGAATGTTTTTCTAAGTATATTGGTAGATTTAGTTATTTTGCTTCTGTATCCGGTAATTTTGGCAGTCATAGGTTTTTTTGAGGATACGGAACTACAGCGGATAAGACAGTCTCTAAAAAAATGGAGTAAGCCGGCAAATATAAAAGCATTAATAAAAAAGGAATATGGGGGTAAATAGATGAAAAGGAAGAATAAGGCAGAGAGTATATCGAGAGGAAACCGCTGGTCAGGTATCACAAAGTGGAGGAATCTTATTCTATTTGGGTTATGTTTTATAATGTTACTGGCAATTTTGTATCCAATGGCATTCGAGGGACTTCGTCCAGGGGGGGTGGATGTAATCGGGTCTGTGGGTGGAAACCATCAATATCTTGAATTTCAGAAAGACACTGATGAGAATGTACTCTGGAATAAGACGGTTTTTTCCGGGATGCCAATTTATCACCGGAGAAGTGGTGAAGCATTCAGTTTTGATACTATTATTCACCGGTACCTGAGCAAAATTATTTATTTGAATATCTGGCTGTATCTGGTGGGCTTTATCGGGATGTTCTATCTTCTGAGATTTTTTAAGCTAAGCTGGTGGACATCGGCATTTTGTGCTTTGGGATTTATCTTGATCCCGCATTATATGTCCATTTTATCAATAGGTCATTTTCAGAAATTCCGACCGGTGATGTATATGCCGCTAGTGATCTTTTTCTTTGTAAGTTTCATTAATAAGAAGAATCTTTTATGGCTGTTGGGATTTATATTTAGTTTTTCTGTTCAGATAAGAACGCATCATTATCAGGTGATATTTTACCAGATAATAATCCTGATATTCCTGGGACTTTTCTATCTGATAAATATGATAAAAAGCGGAAAAATGAGTCTTTTGGTAAAGAAAATACTGCTATTAATACCCGCTTGTGCATTGATAATTGGCATGGTGGCTCAGCCTTTATTTGTCGCCGGTGAATACACGCCATATTCAATTCGGGGTGGCACAGGGGAAGAGGATTCCAGCGGGCTGGATACCGGCTATGCGACCCGGTGGTCAATGCATCCGCTGGCAGTATTTAATTGGGTAATGCCGCACTTTTTTGGGGGTACTTCGCAGGAGCTGTATAATGGCAGTGCCGTACCACAGCTTACCGGTAAGAAGATTCCGGGTTACTGGGGTTATATGCCTTTTACTCAAACCTATGATTATATCGGGATAATACTGGTATTTCTAGCATTGGCAGGCTTACTGGCAAACTGGAAAAAGCCGGTTATCAAGCTATTCAGCGGATTGTTTTTGTTGTGTCTGCTACTTTCATTTGGCAGGCATTTTCAGGCTTTTTATGATATATTCTTTAATTATGTTCCGGCATTTAATAAATTCAGAGTGCCGGCGATGCTGCAGCTGGTGATGTTCCTGCTTACGGTGATCTATGCGGGTTTTGGGCTGGAGAGTATTTTAACATGGAATATATCTAAGCCAAGTATTACATTGGTATATGTACCGGGTTTGAAGCACGATATCACTCAATCTTTACCTCCTCAAGAGAATATTAAACTGAAGAAAACTATCATCACAGTGGGGATTTTACTAATAATAGCTGGTCTCGTACCATATTTATTTGGTAGTTCATTTAATATGATCAAGGGTGATGAAGTATCTCAGTATGGTAGTGAAACGGCAGCTTTAATAGCATCAGCTCGTCTGGATATGATGCATTCAGATGGACTGAGGCTGATTTTATTTACTTTGGCGATGACACTGGTTGTCTGGCTGCAAATTACCGGAAAGCTCAAGCCTGCTTTCTTCATGATATTGCTTTTTGGTTTGATGCTGGCTGATCAGGTGCCTTATATGATACGGTCAGAAGGTGACTTGAACAATCCGACTGCTCTGGAGAACGCCCATTTCAGACTGACAAAAACCAATCAGAAACTACTGCAGGATGAGAGTTATTACCGGGTATTTCCGATCACGGAAAATCCCTTTAATTCCAATGATTATTCCTATTATCACAATTCCATTGGCGGATATAATGCTGCCAAGTTACGGATATATCAGGATATCATAGAGTTTTGCCTGTATAAAGGCAATGATCCTAAATTGCCTTTAAACTGGAATATCCTTAAGATGCTGAACACAAAATATATTATCAGCAAGCAGGCATTACCGGAAGATCATCTGCAGGTGTATTATTATGATAAATCCAAAGAGATGATTACCTATAAGACAGATTTTGAGGCGAGACCAGCCTGGTTTGTGGAGAATTATCAGGTGGTTACAGAGCGTCAGGAGCGTTTTGCAGCCTTGAATGATCCTCAGTTTGATGCTTATAAAACAGCTCTTCTGGAAGAAGACCCCGGAGTGAATATCAGCCAGCCGCAGCAGGGTAACATAGAGCTGGAAGAAGCTTCTTATAACCGGATGAGCTATCGAGTTTCTCATGAAGTGCCGGCACTTTTAGTCGTTTCGGAAATTTATTATCCCCGGGGCTGGAAATGTTATGTAGATGGAGAGGAGCAGGAAATTTATAAAACCGATCATGTGCTGCGGAGTGTACTGCTGGAGAAGACGGGCGAGCAGGAAGTGAGTTTTGTATTTGAGCCTGATACTTATCTTCGTTATCTCTGGCTATCCAAAATAGCTCATATCATTGCCTGGCTGCTGCTGATCGGGCTGGCAGCATACAATATAAGAAATAAGAGAAAGAATAAAGCATATAATGAATAAACTAATATCAATAATTGTTCCAGTTTATAATAGGGCGGAGGAAATAGCAGAATTTCTATCATCCTTTTGTAACCAGGATATAAAAACCGGTTTTGAGATCATCATAGTGGATGATGGCTCTACAGATGAATTAAATGAGGTTTTGGCACAATATACAGGTAAGCTGCAGATAAGGTATTTTCATCAGCAGAATCAGGGACCCGGAGCCGCCCGAAACAGGGGCATGGCAGAAGCGGCAGGCGAGTTAATGGTTTTTATAGATTCTGACTGCACTGTGCCTGCAGATTATATAAGTAAATTGCAGGTCGCTTTGAGTGAGGACAGTTTTGATGCTTTTGGGGGACCAGATACGCAAAGGGAAGATTTCCCGCCATTTTTGAAGGCAGTGAATTATTCCATGACTTCCTTCATAGGAACAGGTGGAACTCGCGGTTCAGCCAAAAGAAGTGTTGCTAAATATTATCCCCGCAGTTTCAATATGGGAATTCGCCGGCGGGTATATGAAAAGATAGGCGGCATGAATGCTTTGAGGCACGGTCAGGATATGGAATTTTCCAACCGGATTTACAAAGCCGGATTTCGGGTGATATTTTTACCGGAGCTGCAGGTATTTCATAAGCGCCGCACGAATTTGAGGCGGTTTTTCAAGCAGATATTCAACTGGGGCGTGACACGGATAAATTTAGGCACAATTGACCGGGCGATGTTAAAGCCGGTTCATGCACTGCCGGCGGTGATTTTGATAATATTTCTGGGCACGGTGGTGGGGGCTGTCTTTTTTAATATCCTCCGCTCTTTGCTCTTATTGGAAGCCGTATTGGGCGTATTTGTCGCCTTATTCTCCTTCACCCAGTCTGCGATACGTAATCATTCACTGCTGGTGGGCTGTCTTTCGGTGTTGACATTGTTTACTCAGGTGCTGGCTTATGGCAGCGGGTTTATTACCGGGCTAGTAAAGAAGTTATTTTTACCTAAAGGTGAGTGGGTCTCCGGATTTCGGCGAAAATATTATAAATAAAAAAAACCTCCCGTAGCGGGAGGTTTAGATATCAATCAGAAAGCAATCCAGATTATTTGCCTTCGATAGCTTCAATAGGGCAGGCGGCTTTACATTTTCCGCAATTAATGCAGGCGTTAGTGATTATATACTGGTTTTCACCTTCTTCAATAGCATCATCAATAGGGCATACATCAACGCAGATGCCGCATTGAATACACTCGCTGGTAATAAAATAAATTACTTTTTTCACATTCTTATTATTCATATTATGCTCAGACTTCCATAATTTCGCTTTCCTTGGTTTTAGCAACCTCGGAGATTTTATTAGTCCATTTATCAGTGATATCCTGGATATTTTTCAGACCCATTTTAAGGTCATCTTCGGTGATATCGCTGGTTTTTTCGAGGCTTTTCAGTTCATCATTAGCGTCACGTCTGATATTTCTGATAGCCACTTTACCTTCTTCCGCCATTTTTCGGATTTGTTTAACGATGTCTTTGCGTGTTTCTTCGGTGAGTGGCTGGAAAGGCAGTCTGATCACATTGCCGTCATTTTCGGGGGTAACGCCGATATTAGAGGCGAGGATAGCCTTTTCGATGAGGGGCAAAGAAGTTTTGTCCCAGGGCTGGATCACGATAAGTCTGGGTTCCGGGATGGTGATATTACAAAGCTGTTTCACAGGTGACTGCTGCCCATAATAATCGATAGAAATATTATCGAGTGCGGAAGTATTAGCTCTTCCGGTTCTGGTAGTAGCGAATTTTCTGAGCATGGCATCATAGGAGGCTTCCAGTTTCATCTCAAAATCGAGAATAATTTCATCCATCATAATATAACTCCTTTGGGGTGAATACCCCTGCTAAACTCAGGCATGCACGAGGGTGCCGACACTGGGTTCGAGGATAGCTTTCAGAATCATAGCCGGGTCTGAGATATTAAATATCTTGATAGGCATCATATTATCTCTGGCGAGCGAAAAGGCAGTCATATCCATGATCTGCAATTTTTCTGCCAGAGCCTGGTCATAGGTAACATCTTTTAACAGGACGGCATTTTTATTTTTTTTGGGATCGGAAGTATAAACGCCATCTACTTTTGTACCTTTAAGGACAAGGTCAGCATCCATTTCAATGGCGCGCAGAACAGCAGCGGTATCAGTAGTGAAGAAGGGGTTTGACGTTCCGGCACAAAAGAAGCAGATATTACCTTTCAGGAAAGAATGCATAGCAGTTTCAGCAGTAAAGAATCTGACGATTTTATCGCATTGCACAGCCGAGAAAATTTCCGCACGGTAGTTTTTGTTATTGAGAATATCAGCCATCAGAAGTGTATTCTGAATAGTGGCGAGCATTCCCATATTATCAGCCGTAAAGCGACTAATAGTTTTACCAATGCTGGAGGAACCGCGGAAGATATTTCCGCCGCCGATGACAATACCAATCCGGAAGCCCTGGTTTCGCACAGCGATGATTCCTTCTGCGAGCTGGTCAACTACATCATAATCGAAGCCGAAACCACGCTTGCCGGCAAGAACTTCGCCGGAGAGTTTAAGAATAACGCTACCAGGTTTGAAGATTGACATGATCAGGCACCAAGAGAATATCTGATAAATCTGCCGACCTGGATATTTTCTCCGAGAGTAACGATAGCTTCAGTGATAACGTCGTGAACAGTTTTATCCGGGTCTTTGACGAATTCCTGACTCAGCAGGCAGATAGATTTTTTATATTTTTCGACCTGACCGCTGACAATACGGTCTATGATTTGTTCCGGTTTGCCGTCATTGAGTGCTTTATTGCGATAAATTTCCGCTTCAGCATCAATTTTAGCCTGGTCTAAACCGCTTTCGTCGATAGCGATCGGGTCAGTGGCAGCGATGTGCATAGCCAGATTTTTGCAAAGCTCGACAAAAATCTCATTACGTGCCACGAAATCAGTTTCGCAATTCATTTCCAGCAGCACGCCAAGTTTGCCATTGGCATGAATATAAGAATATATAAGACCTTCGCGTGTAGCTCTTTCGGCTTTTTTTGCTGCCTTACTGATACCTTTTTCGCGCAGATATTTTATAGCGGCTGTTTTATCGCCATTTGTCTCCAGCAGGGCTTTCTTGCAATCCATCATACCAGCCCCGGTAGTTTTTCTAAGTTCCATTACTTCTTTTGCAGAAATCTCCATATTAAACTCCCTTCAGAATTAATCTGTTTAATTACTTTCGTAATTCGGAACCGGAAAATATTTTCCGGTTCCGTTATATTCACTAAGAACCCGCAGGTTCGTGTTTTTTAATTTTCTGTATCAGTCTTTGTTTCTGGTTCTTCAGCTTGAGGAATGGCATTAGCGTCAGGATTACTGGCGCCCTCGGTGAGGATGCCACGTCCTTCCACCACAGCACTTGCCATTATATCACAGATCAGATCAATAGCCCTGATGGCATCGTCATTAGCTGGTATCACATAATCCACGAGGTCGGGATCGCAGTTTGTGTCCACCATTGCCACGACGGGAATACCAAGTTTACGGGCTTCATTTATGGCGATACTTTCTTTGTAAATATCGACGATAAAAACGGCTCCCGGCAGGACATCCATCTTACGGATTCCGCCCAAAGCATTATTGATCTTGACATATTCTTTTTTGAGTTTATTATGCTCAAGCTTAGTGAATTGACTGATAGTTCCATCCTGAGTTATTTGTTCAAAATAATCCAGTTTTTCAATCCGGCGGCGAATAGTCTTCATATTAGTTAACATACCGCCATACCATCTGTTGGACACAAAGAAAGAAGCAGATTTGTTTGCAGCTTTCAGCACGGCATCTTTAGCCTGCTTTTTGGTACCGACAAAAAGTACTGATTGACCTTGAGTGACTACTTCGCGAATGAACATATAGGCTTCATTCACAGCGTCCAGAGTTTGCTTAAGGTCAAGAATATGGATACCATTTCTTTTGATAAAGATATATTTATCCATCTTGGGGTTCCACTTATAGGTTTGATGACCAAAGTGAACGCCACTTTCGAGAAGTTGCTTCATAGTTACAACTGACATACTATCTCCTTAATACGGTTATAAAACCACAGACCCCGGGCAATACAATCCTCTGAATAGAGGACACCGCTTTGCCGAGTACAGGTCTGATTGAACTGCTAACATAGCTTTTTTAACGTTTTGAGAACTGGAATCTTTTACGTGCCTTGGGTTGTCCGGGTTTTTTACGTTCAACCATACGAGGGTCACGAGTCAGAAATCCACCTTTTTTCAGAGCGCTGCGTAGTTCTTCATCATACTTGATCAACGCACGGGAAATACCGTGTCGAATTGCTCCAGCCTGACCGGAAAGACCTCCGCCGTTAACATTGACTTTGATATCCACTTTATCGGATAGATTGACGATATTAAGTGGCTGTTCCACTACCATTTCCAGTGTTTCGCGGGAGAGGTAGTTCTTCATGGTTCTGCCGTTCGCGGTCCGCTTGCCGGTACCGGGGGTCAATCTTACCCGGGCTACGGCATTTTTTCTGCGACCAACTGCATCAAAATACTGCATTAAAATTCCTCCTAATATTCAATTGAGATTTTTTCAGGCTTCTGGGCCTGATGTGGGTGTGTGTCACCAGCATAGACTTTGAGTTTTTGCAACAATTGTCTGCCGAGGATATTTTTGGGCAGCATACCTTTTACAGCGTGGGTGATGATCTCTTCCGGCTTCTCTGCCAACATCCGCTTGTAAGATATGGTTTTTAACCCATCGGGGTAACCGCTGTAACGCTGGTAAGTCTTCTGCAATTCTTTGTTGCCGGTAAGACGAACCTTTTCTGCATTGATGACGATTACAAAATCCCCAGTATCCAGGTGCGGGGAAAAATATGGCTTGTTCTTGCCACGAATCAACGTTGCCACCTGGGTGGCAAGACGCCCCAGTACCTGGTCAGTCGCATCAACTACGTACCAATTTTGCTGGATTTGATCCGCTTTTGGTATCAGTGTTTTCATTTCGACTCCTTAATAAAACTTTCGAGACTGCAAAAATTTTATTAAGCCGTTTAACTGTCAAGACTTAAATGCAGCATCACAATGTGGGACCCTCTAAAGTAAAGAAAATAACGGCTGCTAAAAGGATACGGCAGTAGTATGTGAAGTGGAAATGACCCTGATCCGGCTTGTAACGAAAATATCAGCAGTGCATAAAAGAGGAGCGGTCGGGAAGAAAATCATCTGAATCCACCGGAGATAAAGCAGCAGGCAGCCAAAAACAAAAACTCAGCTAGTGAACAGCGAACTGTGATGGGTAAATCCATCTGCACTCATTCCGATAATCGGGATTAGCACTCTTTGAAAAAGACTAACTCGGATAAACCGAAACCAATTGAAAGATTATCAACCACGGACGTCACGGACAGCACCGACAATGTAAGAAAAGAACGGATTTATTCTGGCATTATTTTCGGCAGTTAAGTCAGTGGCTGAAAATCTTTTCTGCCAAAAAGTGACAGAATATTATCGGTAAGGTACTACAGCACAAAATGGATTTAACCGAGAAGATCGTATGAATAATAAAGAAAATGTAGTTGACTAAGGGGGCACAGTAGACTTAGTGTACGAAGTTGCCTTAGTGTACCTGGTGTGCAGGTGACGGAATTAGAAAAGGATTGCCAGAAAAAAGAAGGTGATAAAATTTGTGAACAGGAGGCAAGATGGGAAGCAGAAGTATGTTGCTGGCTTTATTACTTGTCATAATATTAATAAGTATAATAGTATTTGATCAGGTCCGGATCAAGAATCTGGAAGTGGCATTAGGCAGGATCATGATATTGTCTGGTGCCGGAGATTCTCTGGTAGTGTATCATCCCCTGAAATTGACCGAGCGTCAGGTGTTATTGACCCCGGAATTTGTGGATAGCTTCACGCGTTACAAGTCACCGTTCTGGGATGGCATTCGGGGAGAAGACCGCAGTTTACAGGATTTGATCAATGAATATGTACATAACCGTAATGAGGATCATTATGGCAGTCGGCGGGGCGGAAACGGGATTAAGCGGATACACGAGGGTTTAGATCTTTTTGTGCCAGAGAACACGCCGGTATATCCCTTATCTGATTATGGAGTAGTGATAGATGTCAGCCATAATCCCAATCATCTTGAGTGGGTAGCCTGCACGAATGCTGCGGGAGCCGCGGACAGTGTGCAGGTGGAATATGGCAAGCTGGTGACCGTGCTATATCCTGAGGGTATCACATCCACATATGTGCATTTGAATGAGGTGAAGGTGGAAATTGGAGAAGAGGTGCATGGGGACACGGTATTGGGTTTAACGGGAGTAACGGGTAATTTGATACGCTCCGGCAAGGCATCTCATTTGCATTTGGAGATGAGATATCTGGATGGCACATCGTATGATCCGCGTCACCGTTTGCATTATCGTGGTACGTCATTTGGCGAGTTTGTGAAGATGTTGAAGATATGAAATCGTGAGACGTGAGACGTGAAGTCGTGAAATGTGGAGGTTTGATGCGAAGTATTATTTTAGTAGTGGTATTATTGAGTATTAATTTATTGCTGGGAGTGGCGGGATTTACACCGTTGCTGCGGGAATATGATTTTGGAATGATATATGAGAAGGATGGTGAGGTGGAATACAATTTCATCTATACTAATACAGGAGATGAGCCGTTACTGCTGATTGATGTACATGCTTCCTGAGGTTGTACTACACCCAGTTGGTCAACTGGAGAGGTATTACCTGGAGAGCAGGGATTTATAATGATCAAATTTGATCCGAAGAATCGGGGTGGGATTTTTCAAAAGACAGTGCGGGTGCAGACGAATGGTGAGCCACGGGAGGCAGTGCTGCGGATACGTGGAAGGGTGATAGCAGATCCTACGCTGTTGCGGAAGAAGATTGGAGATTTGCAGTTAAACCGGGCGGAATTTAATTTTGGAGAAGTCCTGGACACTGAGATACGCCGGGATTCGATTATGATCCGCAACAATGGCAGTCATGAGATGGAACTGGAGTTTGATAAAAGCGAGTTAGATGATAATCTGAAGTTAGAAATTGCAGCCAATCCACTGGCGGTGGGAGAGAGCAGTTTTATCTATACAACATTTCAGGGTGATAAGTCCGGGAAGTATGGCTTCAAGCGGATGCGGGTAAAATTCTGGGACAGCAATAATCCGGATAAGACCATAGGAAACTTGCTGATATCTTATTCACAGTCAGAGGATTTTGATTCCTGGACAGATGAGCAAAAGTCGCATGCACCCGGGATCAGGTTCAGGCAGACACTGATCAATTTTGGAGAAGCGCATTACAGTGAGGAGATAGAGTGTGAATTTTCTTTCAGCAATCCGGGAAATGGGGACTTGCTGATCCGCGATATCAAATTATCGAGTTTTGTAGAAATATTAAGTTATGATGAGCGGGTACCAGCGGGAGGAGAGGGCAGGATACTGCTGCGGCTCAATCTGGAACGGTCAGTAGGAGATTTCACCAGATATATCACAGTAATAAGCAATTGTCCGACGCAGAGCAGTAAAAGGTTATCTATAAAAGGAAAAGTTATTGACAGATAATAAGAAAAATCGATAACTTGAATCAGAGTGAAAGAGAAGTCAATTATAGAGAGAGAGCAATTAAACCAGGTCTATGGAGAAATTAGGGGAATGCTGAGTAAAGTAACGTGAGCATTCTGTAATGAATCAGGCAGCGGAAATAAAAGTAGCAGGGCATAAGCATAAGCCAGGAGCAGAAATCTGGCGGGAGGGCATTAGAAAGTGTTAAATTATTTATTTTCAGTTATTAATCGATGTAATTCTCAAATTAGAATTTGGCATCTAAAAACTGGAAGGTATTGTGATAATGAGAGATATTGAATTAGCGATTGAAAGGGGTTTTTAGATATAATGAGAGAGAGTAGAAATAAATATTTGACAGTTTTTTTTGAATATGGAAAAACGGTAAGAGTGAGAGACTAAAGAATAGATATGGGAAAGCGAAGACGGGGTTAAAGAAAAATTGAAGGAGATACAGGGAAGTAACTTGATAATGAGAAATAATTTAGCAATAGAAGAAGACGAAAGAGAACGCAAAGATTTAACCGACACTATCGCAGTAAAGATGGAGCAGGCAATTTTTTGTCTGTCTTCGAGTAATGACCTTAATTTTAAGAAGTTAATTTTCAATTTCAAAGGAGAGACTTTATGAAAAAGTTTTTATTAGTAGTTTTAGCCTTGATGTTATTAAGCAGTATTGCTTTATCCGCCAAGGTTGAGTCCCCGGCAACTCCCAGGACCCAGAGTAGTAGTCGGGAACCTGGAGACACATGTGACGAGGCATTGCCTTATTTGAACATCAATGATCCTGCTGTGACAGGTTCTACCCTTGAAGCCTATGATGAGGTGTGGTATGAATTTGTACTTGATATGGATTATTATGATGTAGAAGTATCCTTAGCAGGTTCAACATTTGACACCAAGCTGGAAGTTTGGGATGAATGTGATGATGCTACTTATCTTGGATACAATGATGATTATTATGGAGTGCAGAGTGCTTTATTCTGGGATGTACTTCCAGCAGGCACTTATTATGCCAGGGTATATGGCTATAGCACAAGTTATGGAGATTATGTATTAACCATCACCGGTGGTGGACCTCCGGAATTTGGAAATCTTGATGGCACGGTAACAGACCTTGATACCGGAGCTCCCTTAGAAGGAGCTACAGTAACAGTAGGGACACTTTCCATGTTAACGGATGCAGCTGGATATTATTATTTTGCTGATGTAGAGACAGGAATTTATAATGTGACAGCAGCTTATGCAGGATATTTTAATGGAGCTGCTCCAGGTTTAGAGATTCTGGCTGGTCAGACGGTTACCCAGGATTTTGCTTTGGAATTATTTGATCCTATTGGTGATACCATAGAAGACCCAATCATAATCGATGCGTTTCCTTATTTCATGTCTGGCGATATAAGCCTTTATACGGACTACAGTACAGGTGCAGGCTTAGTGGGATCACGTTCAGGAGAAGATGTTTACTTTATGTTTGAGCTTGATGGACCAGCCACAATGCAGCTTCACAGTTGCGGATCAGAATTTGATACTTATCTTCATTTATATGACTCAAATTTAGCACGTATCGCTTATAATGATGATGGTTGCAGTTCCTGGGGATCAGGTAGTGGTGCCGCTTCTTGGATAGCAGATACAGTAATTCCAGCAGGAACCTATTATATAGGTCATGAAGGATATTCGACCTATCATCCGAATCCATATTTTGAAGTTCATTTTGATCTTCTTCCTCCTCCGGACATGGGCAGTCTTGATGGCACGATCACAGATTTCGGTACAGGACTTCCGATTGAAGGAACAGTTGTAACCGCTGGAGGTTTCAGTCAAACAACAGATGCAGCTGGTTATTATTACTTTGAGAGTCTGGAAACAGGATTTTATGATGTAGTGGCAACAGCTTATGGTTATACCACATATACAGAATTCGGAGTGGAAATATTAGCAGGACAGACGACAACAGTTGATATTGCTCTGGAAGTATTTGAGACAGCCGGAACAAGTTGTGCAGATCCTTATATTATTGATAGCGTACCATTTATTCAGACCGGAATGACAACCGAGGGTTATGGCGATGATTATAACAGCACAATGGCTTGTACCAGCAGTTATATGAATGGTGATGATTTTGTATTTTCATATACACCGACAGAGAACATGTCCTTAGATATTACCTTGACCAACACCGCAACCTGGGTAGGACTTTTTGTAATTCAGGGATTTGTAGATGATCCAGGAGCAGTATGTATAGCTTCAGCAACCGGTTATGCCGGCAATCCATTCCTGGAAGAAGTGATAATGACTATGGGTAATACCTATTATATAGTTATATCAACTTATCCAGCTCCCCAATTCACAGCATTTGATATTTCTATAGAAGCAAATGAACCACCAACCTTTGGTAACCTGCAGGGAACCGTAACAGCGCTTGATGGTGGAGCAGCGATAGAAGGAGCAATAGTATCAGCCGGTGGATTACAGGAAATTACAGATGCGGCCGGATATTATTTATTTGAGAATCTGGAATCAGGTTTATATACCGTAACAGCAACAGCTGAGGGATATTTACCAGCTTCGGAGCTTAATGTGGAAGTGTCTGAAAATGAGACAACGACCGTAAACTTTGCTTTGGAAGTATTCTCAGATATTGGAAATACGATCGATAACCCAATTGTAATTGACGCATTCCCCTACTTTATGTCAGGAGATATAAGTCTTTACACAGATGACAGTACTGCACTTGGATTAGTAGGATCACATTCAGGCGAGGATATTTGGTTTATGTTTGAGCTGGATACTCCAGGTACGATGGAATTACATTCCTGCGGTTCTGAATTTGATACATACATGAACTTATATGACAGCAATTATACTCGGGTAGCTTATGATGATGATGGCTGCAGCACCTGGGGTTCAGGCAACACAATGGCTTCCTGGATAGGTCAGGATGATCTCAGCTACACAGTTGTAGTACCCGCAGGTACCTATTATATCTGCCATGAAGGATATTCAACTTATCATCCAAATCCATACTATGAAGTTCATTTTGATCTGTTACCTCCTCCGGATATGGGAAGCCTTGAAGGAACAGTAACTGATGCCTTTAGTGGTGATCCGGTATCTGGTGCCTTAGTTACTTGTGGTGAAAGCATGGGCATGACTGATGCAACTGGATATTATATGATTCCAGATATATTAACTGGAGCTTATGATGCATATTGCACAAATCCAAGATATATTGGGGCGATGGCACCAGTAACAATTATAGTTGATGAAGTAGCAACCCAGGACTTTGCACTTGACATAAACATGTTACCCCCTCTGAACCTGACCGCTACAGTTAACAATTACGATATAGGTCTTGAGTGGACAGCCCCGAATTTCCTGCCAGCAGACGCGCTTCACTGGGATAATATGACCAATGCAGATGCGATAGGTATGGCATCTGGTGGAACATTTACAGTAGCAGCGAGATTTACTCCGGCAGAACTTTCAGTATATGACGGAATGATAATGGATAACGTTACAGTTTATATCAATGATCTTCCTGATGTAATGACACTTTATGTATGGAGTGGAGATAATGCTGCTAATGTAGTATTGGAGCAGGGTTATACACCAACAGGAATGGCTTGGAACAATATAGAATTGAATACACCAGTAATGATAGATGCCAGCCAAGAGTTATGGATAGGTTATTATGTATCCTTCACAGATGTCAATCCTTATCCTGCCGGTTGTGATGCAGGACCAGCCGTAAGTGAATACGGAGATTTACTGTCAGAAGATGGTGGAGTAACCTGGGGATCGATGAATTTATTGTACGGTCTTAATTATAACTGGAATATCTGGGGCGTAATCTCAGGTGACAGAAATGAAGACCTTATATTAGCTCAGCCCAAAACCTGGAATCCAACTCCAATAGAAGTAGACAGCAGAGTAGAATTCAGTCTGGCAGGAATTGGCGAAAGTGTTCGTGATTTCACAGGTAATTACAAAGTGTATAAAGATAACGTTCTATTAGCCACAGTAACAGAGACAACCTATAATGATCCTGGCCTTGATGCTGGAATTTATGAGTATTATGTAACAACAGAATATGATGAAGGTGAGTCACCAGAGAGTAATCATGTAATAGTAGAGCTTGGAACAGTTGATGTAAGCGTAACACCAACCGAATTGAGTGAGACACTTGATTATGGGTTAACCTCAGATCACACTATAACTTTGAGCAATGATGGAGATGCCAATTTCTATTGGGCAGGCTCTATTCAGGAGCAGGTTCGGAATAGTCCCATAGTAGCGAAACCAATTCCAGCAGATTTGATCAGTGATGATGCAGATGTCACTCCGAACCACACTCAGAAGTATGAAGTGCCAGAAACTCGCGATATGTGGGATTTACTGGATACATTTATTGCTGACCCAACAATCGTAAGTCAAGCCGGTATTGAATTTGATGGTACTTATTTCTACACAGCTGTCTGGGCAAGCGCACTCATCAACAAATTTGATATTGATGGAAACTTCATTGAAACCTTCTCAATTCCCGGAGTATCAGGTCTTCGTGACCTAGCTTATGATGGACAATACTTCTATGGTGGAGCAGCCAGTAACAGCATCTGGCAGATGGATTTTGAGACTCAGACTTTAGTTTCAACCATAGCTTCCCCAGTTGCTGTTAGAGCAATTGCTTATGATGATGATAATGATGCATTCTGGGTAAATAACTGGAGCACAGATATTACTCTGGTAGGTCGCGACGGTAGCATAATGGATAGTTTTGCAATAGGTACAGTTTGGGTATCTTTATATGGACTGGCTTATGATAACTATTCAGATGGCGGACCCTATTTATATGGATTCAGCCAGGGTGGTCTGGGTGACCAGTGTGTGATCGTTCAGTATAATATCGCAACAGGTTTAGAGACAGGCGTGATTCATGACGTACTTGAAGATGTAGGTGCTGTGGGTGATATAGCTGGTGGACTTTTCACATCTTTAGATTATGCTGATGGCACTTTTGTTATCGGCTCTCTCAATCAGAGCAGTTACACGGTAGCAATATATGAATTATGCCCTGCTAATTCCTGGTTAGCCATAGATCCAGCAAATGGAACCTTAGCACCGGGAGCAAGTGTAAATATCACAGCAACCTTTAATGCTATCGAGCTTCCAGGTCTCACATACTTTGCTGACATAGTATTCACAGATGGAGACGCATCAGCAGTAGTGTCCGCAGATTTGACCATTACCGGCAGCATTCCAACAGCTGAGATCACAGTAGATCCAATGGAATTTGATGTAATGGTACCAGTAGATGGTATGGCAGATTATGATTTAAGTATTGGTAATCTTGGTGATCTTGATCTGGAATATGAAGCTGAGATCATTTATTATGAGGGTCGTGCCGTAGCAGAAGTAATGCCACAGAGTGTAGATTACTGGACAGGTAGTACTGATGGTGCAGCTTTCACAGCTAATAGTGCTGTAAATGCTATTGATACCCAAAATGGCTGGATGATGTTTGATGTCTCTGGAATTCCAGATGGGGCAATTATAAATAGCATTGAAGCTAATGTTTATGTAAATGACACATATTTCCCATACTGGTCACTAACACCATGTACACTTGATCCACTGACAACAGCAGCAGCAACTTTGCAGCAGCATATCATTGCCGGTAATCCTTCAGGTATCGCTTATTCATATAATAATGAATCCAGCACTTTTGTACCTGGCTGGTATATGTATCCACTTGGAACAACAGCAAATGCAGATATGCAGGCAGCTTTGTCAAATGACTGGTTTGCAGTTGGAGCATCACCACGTGATGCTGGAACTACATATTATACTTTAATTGATGGCTGGAATGAAGCTAATCCTCCCTATCTGGTAGTAGATTATACAATTCCGATCAACCCCTGGGTAACCTTTGGTGGCGACATGATGGTTGATGGAGTAGTATCAGTAGGTGCTGGAGCGGATATGCACACCTTGAACTTTGATGCAACCGGTCTTGTAGATGGCGATGTGATGATGGGTGAGATCATGATCACCAGCAATGATCTTTATAATACAGAGATCATAGTACCAATCACCATGACAGTAGGTGCAGCCTATATGTATGGCGACGTAACAGGTGACGAGATAGTAGATGCGTTTGATGCAGCTAACATTCTTCAGTTCACAGTAGGTATGAATCCAGTGGGAGCTCCTTTACCATGGACCTGGGAATTAATCGCAGGAGACGTAGATGGCAATGGTGATCCTGAAGCTTATGATGCCGCACTTGTATTACAGTATGCAGTTGGTATGATCACAGAATTCCCAGTAGAAGCCAGAATTGAGACTCCAGCAGCTGAAGTGACCATGACGGTAGAGAATGGTGAATTAGTATTCAGTACAACTGGCGACCTTTATGGATTCAGTGTAAGCACAGAAACGGATTTGATCAGTTTCAATGAACCAGTAGTAGATTATCTGCACGCTGTAAATGGCAATGCTTTAGCTTTGGCAAATGCAGAAGCAATCAGTGGCGAATTCCTGCGAATTCCATTTGAGAAATTGGCAGAAAGCGGAGAATTCGTAATGACTGTAACCAGCAATGGAATCAGTGCAGAGAACACATATTATGTAGAGGATCTGGAAAGTGTCCCAGTAGTAAATGCAGTATTGGGCAATTATCCTAATCCGTTTAATCCAAGTACTACAATCGCGCTGGCTGTGGCAAATGATAACACACCAGTGAAAGTTAGTATTTATAATGTAAAGGGTCAGTTAGTAAACAGCCTTGTAAATGAGACGGTAGCAGGTGGAACATATTACTTTGAATGGAGTGGTAAAGACAACAGCAATCGTCCGGTATCTTCAGGAGTATATTTCTACAAAGTGAAGATAGGCGAACTTAATGAGACTCATAAGATGATCATGCTCAAATAAGAGCGAATTAATGCCGGGGCGGGCAATTGTCCGCCCTGGTATTTTTCTTTTTTTTGGACGCATGAGGGTGCTTCCAAAAAAGGGAAAAGTTTTTTAAAAAAAAAAGAAAAATTAACAGGAGGGATACATGAAACGAGTTATAGTTTTTTGTTTTCTTTTATTATCAATTATGTTTATTTATGGTCAATTCGAGAATACCATAATCACAGTATCAGATGCGATGGTAGAAGAAGGCGACACATTTCAGATCAATTTAACCACGACGGAAGTATTAGATGAATGGGATGTGATAGCATTCCAGTTTGATTTGTCATTTGATGAGAGCCTGATTCAGTATGAGGGCATATCTTTGGGAGAGATGCCTCTTCCAGCAAACCTGATAGCTAATGAATTTGAGCCGGGGACATTACGGGTAGCATATGCAAACTATCTGAATATTTCTGGAGCAGGGAATCTGGTAATAATAGAATTTAGTGCCATAAGTGCAGGAGAGACGATTTTGGACCTGTATGATTTCAAGTACAATTCTACCTTTTTATTAGATGGCAATCTGGTAGATGGCAATGTAGAAGTAGTAGTACCTAATCCATTTTCAGATGTAGTAATCACAGTGGATTCTCCTGAAGTTGGCTTGGAAGAAAACTTTAATCTGTCAATATTGACTAGTGAATTAACCAGTGATATGGGAGCGATATCTTTTCAGTTTGCATTATTATATGATGTAAGTATGATGACATATGCCGGGAGCTATGCTTTGGGAGATGTGCCAAATCCGGGGAATTTAATAGCTAATGAAACGGAACCTGGCGTAATTATAGTAGGCTATGCGAATGTGATGCCGATCACAGGAGCAGGTACATTATGCAGCTTAGAATTTAGTCCGGAAGGCATAGAGGGCGAGGCGTTAGCCAGCTTAGATTATTTCAGATATAATTCAGCAAATTTATTAAATCTGGAAGCTGGGACGATCACATTTTTAGGTGGGCCCCAAGAGATAACAGTTAATAAGAATATGGTACCTGGCTGGAACTGGTTTTCGCTTAATGTAGCTGGTGATAATATGACCACAAACAATGTACTGGCTTCTATTGGGGCAAATGCTACTAATATAAAAAGCCAGACGCAA
Source organism: Candidatus Cloacimonadota bacterium (assembly GCA_021735645.1). Classification (GTDB taxonomy): domain Bacteria; phylum Cloacimonadota; class Cloacimonadia; order Cloacimonadales; family TCS61; genus Stygibacter. Next base: position 28,840 of record JAIPGP010000006.1, on the reverse strand, counting down.
AGTGCCATGTATTATCCCGGTCCTGGCTGGCTGGGATCATTAACCTCAATCAACAATAACACTTTTTATAAATTAGGAGTAAATACTGCTACTACTCTGGACTATACAGGAACGCCAGTAGAAATTTCAGAGCTTACTTATAGTTTAACTTCGGGCTGGAACTGGATATCATATGCTCCTCAGGCATCTGAAAACATCAATTATGCTTTAGCCTCACTGAGTGAGGGTTCCAATATTAAGAGTCAGACGCAAAGTGCGATGTATTATACCGGACCGGGCTGGCTGGGAAGTTTGACAACTCTGCAGCCTTTAGGCGGTTATATGCTGAAGATGAATGCACCGGAGCAATTGAATTATCCTGAGCCTTTGACATTAGCGTCAGAGAGTACAGAGACAAATATTGCAAATATGTTAAGCCAGGCTAATACGAGCCGTGACTTACCTGACTGGTCATTTAATTATGCAGATTATGAATACAGCTGCTCAATCTGGGGTATAGTAGAACTGGATGGGGTGGAAGTGGATATAACGACAGGAATACTGGGCTGTTTTGTAAATGGAGAATGCCGGGGAATAGCCAGTGAAGCAAACGGTAATGTATTTGATTATACCCAGTATTTTGATCATATAATATTCCTGCCGGAGGTTTACAGTAATCAAACCAGTGGCGAGACGATAGATTTTCTTTATTATGATGCAGAAACAGATATGGAATATGAAGTATCAGGGACATTAGATTTTGTAGCAGATATGACATATGGCGACGGAAATGATCCGGTAGTATTTGAAGTAAGTACAACAGGACCTGCTGAACCTCACTTTGCAGCAGTCTGGGAAGGATTACCTAACACGCCATTTTTAGGTCATACAATAAGTGCTTATGCCACAACTGCTGGAGGAGCAGCATTAGAACCAGGGGATGAAGTAGCTGTGTTTGATGTAACTACTGGTGGAACAGAAGTGTGTGTGGGAGCGACAGTAGTAGAGGGTGCATCACCTTATACAATAGTGACATCTATGGATATGGATCAAAATGCGACTGTCTTGAATGGATATATAATGAATCATCCGGTAATATATCGGATCTGGGATGCGAGCCTGGGAGTGGAATTAACGGAAATCACAGCAACACCAATACCGCCCTGGACAGGAAATTATACGATAAATGGCAATACCATGGTATTTTTGGAAGCAGCTTTAGGTAATATGCCGCCAGTAGCAGATGCCGGGGCAGATCAGACAGTAACCGAGGGAGATCTAGTCCAGTTAAATGGTAGTGGTTCATATGATCCGGATGGCGAGGAAAGCCGTTTACCAGACTGGTCATTTAATTATGCAGATTATGAATACAGCTGCTCGATCTGGGGAATAGTAGAACTGGATGGGGTGGAAGTGGATATAACGACAGGAATACTGGGCTGTTTTGTAGATGGAGAATGCCGAGGAATAGCCAGTGAAGCAAATGGTAATGTATTTGATTATACCCAGTATTTTGATCATATAATATTCCTGCCGGAAGTATATAGCAATCAAACCAGTGGCGAGACGATAGATTTTCTTTATTATGATGCAGAAACAGATATGGAATATGAAGTAGCAGGGACATTAGATTTTGTAGCCGATATGACTTATGGCGATGGAAATGATCCGGTAGTATTTGAAGTATCGACGGTAATTACGTCGAATTTAGATTTTATCTGGACAGCACCATTAGATATAGTGCTAAGTGATGTAACGGCGGTGATGCCTACATTTACAGCTCCGGAAGTAACAGAGACAACAGATTACACTATTTCATTAATAGTGAGTGACGGCGAAAGCTGGAGTGAAGCTGATGAAGTAGTGATCACAGTAGAAAATGGCAATTTACCTCCAGTAGCAGATGCGGGAGAGGATCAGACAGTAATAGAAGGAGATCTGGTACAGCTCAATGGAACGGCTTCTTATGATCCAGATGGCGAGGTAAGCCGTGAACCAGACTGGATATTTGATTATCATGATTATGAATATAGTTTTACAGTTTGGGGAGTAGTGGAAGTAGATGGAGTAGAGATAAATGATTTAAATGATATGATAGGAGCATTTGTTGGTGATGAATGCCGAGGCATAGCACAGCAGAGTGATAACACCGTTCAATACATGGAATATTTCAACAGAACATTTTATATGCCGGCGATTTTCAGTAATACGACCAGCGGAGATGTAGTTACCTTCAAATACTATGATGCCAGTGCAGACATGGTTTATGATGTAGAGGGTGAAGTTGCGTTTGTGGCTGATACGCAGGTTGGCGACGGATTTGATCCTTATGTATTTACAGTAACAACAATATTCATTCCGGATCTGGAATTTTTATGGGGTGCTCCTGAGGGAATAGTGTTAAGCGACCCGACCTCAGCGATTCCAACTTTCACGGCACCGGATGTAAGCGAATCGACACCTTATACGATCACATTGATAGTAAGTGATGGAGAAGCCTGGAGTGAGGCAGACGAAGTAGTGATCACGGTGGAAAACGGCAATGCAGCCCCAGAGATCGTATTACCGGATTACTTTATGTTTGATGAAGATGGGAATCTGGGAGTTGATTTTATCGGGGAAGGTTATATCTCTGATCCTGACCTGAATGATCTTACTTTAACGGTTACGGGCAATGAGAACATCACAGTACAAATAATGGGTGGTGTAGTGTTCTTTACAGCGGCAGAAAACTGGAATGGTATGGAAACATTGACTTTTATTGTTGATGATAATCAGGAGCGTTTAACAGCCAGCGATGATGTACTGGTAATCGTAAATGCCATAAATGATGCTCCAGTATTCACTTATGCTGAGCCAGAGATCATTTTCAATGAAGATGAAAGTATTCAGGTAGATTTTACTGAATATATAAGTGATGTAGATGACGACGAATTAGAAATGTATCTGGCTGATGTGGATAATATCATCAGTGCGATTGAAGGTTTTGTGATCACTTTTAGTGCAGGAGATAACTGGAATGGTACAGATGCAATCGTAATTGGCGTAACAGATAACCAGGGTAGAGCTGTCGCGGAAGTGAATGTAGATATAGTTGTGGAAGCAGTGAATGATGCTCCCTATATATTAGAAGAACTGGCAGATCAGGAATTGGCGGAAGATTTCGAGGAAATAGCAGTAAATGCTGATCTGAATGCAAACTTTGGTGATGTAGATGGAGATGTATTAAGTTATAGTGCAGAATACAATAATGAGGAAATCATAGTAACAATAACAGATAACATTCTTTATCTAGCCAGCGTGGAAAACTGGAATGGAACAACAGAAGTGACAATCACAGCATCTGATGAAATAGGCAGAGACATTGTAGCTGATGCTTTTGAGGTGCAGGTGATGAGTGTGAATGATGCGCCTTATGTAGTAGCAGAAATTGAGAATCAGGAATTTTTTGAAGATTTTGCAGAGACTTCATTTGATCTAAGCGAAAACTTTGGTGATGTTGATGGAGACGTATTAACTTATACAGCAGACTTCAATGCAGAAGAGATCATGGTAACCTTTACTGATAATATGATGTATCTGGCAAGTGTGGAAAACTGGGCAGGCACAGCAATAGTAACAGTCACCGCTTCTGATAATATGGACAGGGCATTTGTGAGTGATACCTTTGAAGTGCTGGTGATAGGCGTAAATGATGCTCCTTATGTATATAATGATATTCCTGATATGGAACTTGATGAGGATTTTGCTCCAGAGATGTTAACTTTAGCGGATTATTTTACGGATCCGGATGGCGATCTTTATAATTACTGGGCAGAGTATAATCCTGAAGCCGTTGAAATAGATATCAGCAATGGTATTTTAACTTTATCATCGGTTTTAGACTGGAATGGTGAGCTTGATATCACAATATTTGTGAGTGATAGTTTTGAGCAGGCATCTGATACATTCCATCTTATAGTCAATCCGGTCAATGATGCACCGGAGATCGAATTACCAGATAGTTTTATATTTGCTGAAGATGGTAGTCTGGAAGTAGATTTCACAGAATACCTCAATGATATAGATGAAGATATGCTAACCTTAACAGTAGAAGGTGGTACAGAAATAGCTGCAGCTATAGAAGGTTATACAGTAATATTTACAGCTAGTGAGGACTGGTTTGGTGAAGAGACTTTGACCTTTATGGTAGAAGACGAAATGAGTAGATTATCTGCCAGTGATGACATACTGATAATAGTTGAATCAGTGAATGATAATCCAGTAGCAATGGCAAATGGTCCTTACAGTGGACAGGCAAATGCAGAAGGATTTGCTGAAATCATACTTGATGCCAGTGGATCATATGACATTGATGGGGAGATAGTATCCTGGGTTTGGACCTGGGAAGGTGGATCAGCAGAAGGTGATAATGTTACAACCATGTTTGCAGTAGGCGAAACTCCAATATTATTAACAATAACTGATAATGAGGGTGGTATTGGAGAAGCAAGTACAACCGTAAATGTATCAGATTATGACAATATTGCTCCGGAGGCAGTAGCTGATGAATTTGCAGTCTTTGAAGATGAATTGCTGATGAATAATGTACTGGCAAATGATTATGATCCAGATCAGTATCCTGATGCATTAACAGCAGAACTTGAACAGGATGTGAGCAATGGAGTATTAGAATTAATGGCTGATGGCAGCTTTACCTATACACCAGCGGAGAACTGGAATGGTGAAGATATGTTCAGCTATCGGGCATTTGATGGCGCAGCATATAGTCTTGTAACGGAAGTAATTATCATTGTTACACCGGTAAATGACAATCCAGTAGCAATGCCTGGTGGACCTTATAGTGGACAGGCAGATGGTTCTGGTTTTGTAGAGATCATGCTTGATGGCAGTGGTTCTTATGACATTGATGGTGAGATAGTATCCTGGGAATGGAACTGGGAAGGTGGTTCTGGAGAAGGCGAAACACTTTTGGCGTTGTTTGCTGTTGGAGAAACTACGGTATATTTGACAGTTACAGATAATGACGGTGGTATTGGAGAAGCAAATACAACCGTAAATGTATCAGATTATGACAATATTGCTCCAGTGGCAGTAGCAGATGCATTTGAGGTATTTGAAGATGAAGTACTGATAGATAATGTACTTGCTAATGACCAGGATCCTGATCAATATCCAGCAGCTTTAACTGCTGAATTAGTAGCAGATGTAAGCAATGGTGTATTGGAATTACTGGAAGATGGCAGTTTCACATATACACCTGCAGCGAACTGGAATGGTGAAGATATGTTCAGTTATCGGGCATTTGATGGGGCAGCCTATAGCCCGGAGACAGAAGTGGCAATTACAGTAATGCCGGTAAATGATGCACCGGAACAGGTAATGGCACTTGAAGACGTCTATCTGGAAGAGGATTTTGATACTTATGAATTAAGTCTTGTAGATTATTTCAATGATATAGATAACGAAGTGCTAAATTTTGCAGTTGATTATAATGTCGAAGAAATTGAGATTGCTGACCTGGGTAATGGCATGTTTGAAATCATTTCACTCGAAAACTGGAATGGTGAAAGTTATGTGGGAGTAACCGTAACAGATGGTGAATATGAAGTAATGAGTAATTTCATTGTATATGTGGAAGCAGTGAATGATGCTCCTACCATAGAGTTACCGGAATCGTTTGGTTTTACCGAAGACGGATCACTGGAAATTGATTTTGCCCAATACGTAAATGATATTGATGAAGATATGCTATATCTTTCAGTAATGGGTAATGAAAATGTTATTGTTGACATCAGTGGTTTGATGGTAACATTCAGTGCTGAAGCCGACTGGAATGGAGAAGAGATTCTCACCTTTACTATAAACGATGCGATGGACAGATTGATTGCTGAGGACATGGTAACTGTAATTGTGGAAGCTGTGAATGATGCACCGGAGCTGGTAATGCAGCCGGAAGATATTAATCTGGCAGAGGATTTTGAGCCTTACGAATTCAGTTTAGCAGGTTATTTCAGTGATATAGATAACGAATTCCTGAATTATGCAGTTAATTATAATGTCGAAGAAATTGAGATTGCTGACCTGGATAATGGCATGTTTGAAATCATTTCACTCGCAGACTGGAATGGTGAGAGCTATGTAGGAGTAACTGTAACAGATGGTGAATATGAAGTAGAAAGCAGCTTCATGGTATATGTGGAAGCTGTGAATGATGCCCCAGAGCTGATAATGCAGCCTGAAAGTATTAATCTGGTAGAAGATTTTGAGCCATATCAGTTTAGTCTGGTTGGATATTTCTACGATATTGATAACGAAGTGCTAAATTATGCAGTTAATTATAATGCCGCAGAAATTGAGATTGCTGACCTGGGTAATGGCATGTTTGAAATTACTCCAGTCGCAGACTGGAATGGTGAGAGCTATGTAGGAGTAACTGTAACAGATGGTGAATATGAAGTAGAAAGCAGCTTCATGGTATATGTGGAAGCAGTAAATGATGCACCAGAGCTGTTAATGCAGCCGGAAGATATTAATCTGGCAGAAGATTTTGAGCCTTACGAATTCAGTTTAGTGGGTTATTTCAGTGATATAGATAACGAAGTGCTAAATTATGCAGTTGATTATAATGCCGCAGAAATTGAGATTGCTGATCTTGGTAATGGCATGTTTGAAATCACATCTCTGGAAAACTGGCATGGTGAAAGCTATGTGGGAGTAACCGTAACAGATGGTGAATATGACGTAATGAGTAATTTCATGGTAAATGTAGAAGCTGTAAATGATGAGCCAGTAGCTGAGGCAAACGGGCCATATTATGAACAGGCAGATGAAGAAGGGAACGCTCCAGTAATGTTAGATGGCAGCGGTTCATATGACATCGATGGCGAGATAGTTGCCTGGGAATGGAGCTGGGAAGGTGGCAGCGTTAGTGGTGAGATGCCAGAAGCGATATTTGCTACCGGAGTATTTGATGTAATGCTGACAGTAACTGATGATGAAGGTGGTTTTGGAACTGATATGACTATAGTCACAGTATCTGGATATGAGAACATTGCACCGGTTGCCACAGCGGATTCCTTTGATGGAGATGAAGACACTATACTTTCAGGTAATGTGTTATATAATGATTACGATGCAGATCAGTATCCAGAAGCATTAACCGCTGGCCTGATGAGTGATGTAAGCTTTGGAGAACTTTTGTTTAACGCCAACGGTGAATTTGAATATATGCCAAGTGAAAACTGGTTTGGTGTAGACAGCTTTGAATATAGAGCGTATGATGGCATAGATTACAGTGAAACAGTAACTGTAGAGTTGACTGTATTACCGGTAAATGATGCACCGGTATTAGTTGAAGAACTTGATGATATATACTTACAGGAAGATTTTGAGCCGTATCAATTAGATATTTCTGGAAATTTTGCTGATGTAGATGAAGACGTACTAACCTATGATATCGGATTTGCTGCAGAGGAAATACTCCTTGTTAATCTAGGTAATGGAGCATTTTTACTGGAATCAGTTGAAAACTGGTATGGTGAAACACTTCTGGAGGTATCAGCAGGTGATGGTGAATATATTGTTGAGACCAGCTTTATGGTATATGTAGAGCCGGTTAATGATGAACCGGTTATTGAATTACCAGAGAGTTTCACAATGGATGAAGGCGTAGAATTTGCCGTAGATTTCACTGAATATATCAGTGATATTGATGGAGATGAACTGGAATTGACAGTAGAAGGCAATGTAAATATAGAAGTGATGATAGATGGTTATATGGTAACCTTTAATTCACCAGTATGGTATGGAGAAGAAATATTGACCTTTACTATCAATGATTATATGGGACGGGCAATCGATACTGATGAAGTTACTTTGATAGTGAGACCGGCAATATTTGAAGCTGAGATCACGGTAGGTTCTGCAATCGCTTTGGAAGAAGATACATTTACAATCAGTGTGAGCACAACCGAGTTATATGACTACTGGAATATAATCAGCTTTGAATTTGATATTAATTATGATGCAGAATCGTACGAATATGTGGGATTTAGTGCTGGAGAAGTACCCAATCCTAATGCCATGCTGCTGGTGAATAACAGTGCACCTGGAGTAGTGGCAGTAGCTTATGCAGATGCAATGATTATCACCGGTGCCGGGAATCTGGTAACATTTGAATTTGTGGCAGTAAATGCCGGGATCAGTGAAATCACAGCAGTAGATTTCCGGTATAATTCTACTGAGATCATGAATGTGATCCCTGGAACAGTGGAAGTGATCGATGTCAATCATCCACCAGTGGCAGATGCTGGAGAAGATCAGATGTTGGATGAAGGGTTATTAGTGCAATTAGATGGAACTGGCTCAAGTGATCCTGACGGACAGGATTTAACTTATGAATGGTTAGCTCCGGCAGGTATTGAGCTTGATGATCCTCTGAGTGCAACTCCCAGCTTTACAGCACCGGAAGTAATTGTTAATGAAGATTTCACGTTGACATTAATAGTTAGTGATGGTGAATTTGAAGATGGTGATGAAGTAGTGATCACAGTCTTGAATGTCAATCATCCACCAGTGGCAGATGCCGGTGAAGCTCAGACAGTGAATGAGGGTGATTTATTGCTATTAGATGGCTCTGGTTCATTCGATCCTGATGCAGGAACAGAGCTGGTATATAACTGGATAGCTCCAGCAGGAATAATTATAGAAAATGCTGACAGTCCAATTGCAACTTTAATCGCTCCTTCAGTTAATGAAGCAACAGATTTTGAATTTACTTTGGAAGTAAGTGATGGTGAATATGTAGTTAGTGATGAAGTAGTGATAACGGTTCTGAATGCAGAAATTCCCGAGATCGTAGCAAGCATCTCAGTAGGTTCTGGTTCAGGCGCACCTGGTGAGCCGATCCATATAGATGTATTAACTTCTTATGTTAATCCGGGGTGGAATGTATTCAGTTATCAATTCAAGTTAGCATTTGATGATATGGAATTAAGTTTGGATGGCTGGTCGTTAGATAATACAATAGTGATTCCTGATGGTCAATTAGATGTCTGGTATGACCGTGATGTAGTGAACATTAAGTTTGTGAGCCAGCAAAGTTCAGGTGGACGTGAATTAATTCCAATCGAGGGTGAAGGTAGTTTGATCAACCTGGAATTTTCATCGATAAATGGTGGACAGGCTGTGTTAGATGTTTATGACTTTGTCTATAACCAAGAGGAAATTGAAGTTGAACTTCCTGGTGTAATCAATAACAGTGCACCATATGTGCAGGTTCCGATACCTGAACAGGTAGTATTTGAAGATTTTGAGACATTTAGTCTTGATCTTGATAACTATATATCAGATTATGATGAAGATGTATTAATCTATACCGTGGAATCAGGTGAAGGCATCTTAGTAGAATCTTATGATAATATGCTGGAGATCAGTTCAGTAGAGAACTTTAATGGTACAGTACCTGTAACGGTAACAGCCTGGGATGGTTATAGTGATCTATCAGAAGTAACAACAGAATTTGATGTAGTGGTAACTCCAGTAAACGATGCTCCAGAGATAGAATTACCGGAATATTTATCATTTGAAGAAGATGGTGAACTGATAGTAGATTTTGCACCATTCATCAGTGATATTGATGGTGATGAATTAGGATTGAGTGTAACTGGAAACGAGAATATCAACGTGGGCTTTGCTGGCACAGAAGTAACATTCACAGCTCTTGAAAACTATCATGGTATTGAGGTATTAACTTTCATAGTAAGTGATGGAATGCAGAGAGCAATCGCCATGGATGATATTACCGTTGAAGTGATCTCAGTAAATGATCTGCCGGTAGCAGAAGCCGGAACACCGATCAATGCAACAGCCGGGCCATTGGGAACAGCAATGGTAAATCTTGATGGCAGTGGGTCTTATGACATTGATGGTGAGATAGTTCAATATTACTGGGGTTGGAATGGTGGAGAAGCCTATGGAAATACAGTTGAAGTAGAACTGGCACCAGGCAACTACACAATTACCCTGGAAGTAACTGATAATGAAAACGGAACGGACAGTGATCATGTACAGGTATCAGTAGCACCTTATGGTGGAACTAATCCAATTGCATATCCGGACACATATAATGTAGATGAAGATATGATACTGACAGTATCAGCAGAAGAAGGCATCCTGGCAAATGATGTTGATGATGGTTATCCGGAAATTTTAACAGCATTAATGCTTGACGAACCCGTGATTGGCACATTGATTTATAACGAAGAAAGCTGGGATGGCAGTTTTGAATATACTGCACCAGCCAACTGGAATGGAGTAGCAAGTTTCACTTATGTTGCTTTTGACGGGAATCAATTCTCAGCAGAAACTGAAGTAACAATCAATGTAAACAGCGTCAATGATCTGCCAGTAGCAGACGCTGGAGGACCATATACAGCAGATGCTGAAGTAACTGGCATGGCAATGGTTACCTTAAGTGGAAGTGGTAGTGATATTGATGGTGAGATTGTACTATATGAATGGTATTATGATGGTCAAATGATAGGAGCCGGAGCCAGTATTGATTATGAATTTGGTGCTGGTGAACATGTAGTTACCTTAATGGTAACAGATGATGAAGATGGAGTTGCTGAGGATACAGCAGCAGTTACCGTGAATGGTTATGTTAATATTGCTCCAGTAGCAGTAGATGACTATTATACAGTAATTGAAGATGAGACATTGATGGTAGATGCAGTATCTGGAGTATTGGCAAATGACTATGATCCCGATGAATATCCAGAACTATTAACTTGCGTAATTGAAGATCAGAGAGATATCACCTTAAACGAAGATGGTTCATTTGAGTACGTTCCTGAAGCAGATTTCAATGGATCAGTAAGCTTTGAGTACTATATAACTGATGGTGAAGCAATGTCTGATATAGCCATGATCTATATCGAAGTAACACCTGTAAATGATACACCAGTAATAGAACTGCCGGCAGAATTCAGCTTCCTGGAAGATGAAACTCTGGTAGTAGATTTCTCGGAGTACGTCAATGATATAGACAGTGAATTTTTAACTTTATCAGTTGATGGAAATCTAATGGTATCAGTTGATATTGAGGGTTTTGCTGTAACATTTTCTGCAGAAGAAGACTGGTATGGCAACGAGATATTGAGTTTTACAGTCAGTGATAATGAAGTACGACTTTCTGCCTCAGCCGATGTAGAAATCATAGTAGGCGAAGTAAATGATGCTCCGGTAGTAAATGAATACTTACCAGTGGAAACAGATATAACTATCTATGACGATGCAGTGATTGAGTTTAGTGTAGAAGCCACAGATGTTGATAATGAATTGAGCTACAGTTGGACATTAAACGGCGAATTGATGCCAATAATGGGTAATATCTTCACACCAGAATTTATAGAAGAAGGTGAATATGTGGTAGTAGTAGAAATTACAGATGGTGAATACGTGGAAACTCTTACCTGGGCAATTCATTATCTTCTGGCTCCAGACTGGGCAGTAGTAACTTATGATAATTTCACAAACGCTCATGGTTATGTAACAGTAGATGGACTTTCAGCAGACCCTGGAGATATGATAGGAGCCTTTGTAGAAGGTGAATGCCGTGGGATGGGAACAGTAAATGGAGCATCACGCGTTAACTTCCAGATATTTGGTGACATCGTAGAGATAGTGAACTTCAAGTTCTGGGATTTGGAGACAGACACGGAATATGATCTTGAGTACTTTACTCAGACCTACCCCGGTGGAACAATAGGAACGGTTTCTAATCCTTTACCATTAGCAGTGAGTACTGGAGTGGGACCGGGCTGGACACCGGTAATATACACAAACAGCACGATAGTGTATGCTATAGTAACAATAGAAGGGGAAGATGCCGTTGAAGGTGATTTAGTGGCAGCTTTTGTAGGAGAAGAGTGTAGAGCGGTAACAGAAGTACAGATCCTGACACGTGAAGCAATTGCTTCCTTGGTAGTGCAGGGAGAAACTGTAGAAACCGTACATTTCAGAATCTGGGACAGCAGTGAGGATATGATCTATAATGTGGGGACCAGTATTCAGTCAAATCCGGGTGGTTCTGTAGGATATCCACCAAATCAGATACTGCTTAATGGTTCCAACACAACAGATGTAACTCAGATATTGAATCTGAGTGGTGGCTGGAATTTAATATCTCTTTATGTGCGTCCTACCGATATGAGTGTTGAGGCAGTTTTTGCTCCGATCATGGAGAATCTGTTGAAAGTAAAAGATATCTACAGCAGTTATGATCCATCATTACCTGCAGCTTATAATACACTTCATACTCTGGAGGATGGTGCTGGTTATTATGTGAAAGTTAACGGTGTTTCTGAGCTTGATGTAACCGGTGCTATTTTAGACCCATTGCAGACTCCTATAGACCTAAGTGGTGGCTGGAATCTGGTAGCTTATGTAAATCAGAATGCCATGGATGTAGAGACCGCTTTTGCCGAATTGATAGATGGTGGAACATTACTGAAGGTGAAAGATATATTCTCAAGTTATGATCCGAGTTTACCATCAGCATATAATACGCTGGTAAATCTGGAACCTGGCAAGGGATATTATGTGAGAGTATCGGAACCAATAACATTCTATTATCCAGGAGCAACTCGTAACCTGATTACATCAGCAGATGAATTGAATGATTCAATCTGGGAACCGGTTATCTACACAAACAGCATGGTAGTTTATAGTCAGATCGAGATGACAGATTCTGAAGGCATGATCTTAGCTGGTTTTGCTGGAGAAGAATGCCGTGGAGTATCTCGCATAAGAGATTATAATGGCATAAACATATCTTCATTGGTGATCAACAGTGAGAAGGCTGAAGAAATCAGCTTCAGAATCTATGATCCGAAGAGCAGAGCAGTATTTGAGTGTAATGAAGTAATCATTTCAGAACCTGGAGAGGATTATGATAGAATGCCGCTCTTAACGGTAAATATGGGGGAAGATGAAGTCATAGTGAATGGACTAACTAATATTTATCCAAATCCATTCAATCCAGAGACCAGCATCAGTTTCCATCTTGAGACAGATGAGATGGTAAGTGTGAAGGTTTACAATGTAAAGGGTCAGTTAATCAAGACTATCCTTGCTAATGAGCTGCCTGCTGGAGATCACATAATAACCTGGAACGGTATGAATGATCGCAATACAGGTTGCACCTCAGGCGTATATTTTGTAAGCTTTAGTGCTGGAGTAATCCAAGAAGTTCAGAAGGTTATTTTAATGAAGTAACCTTATAATAATCCGGGAGCGGCTAAGCCGTTCCCGGAGCTTTTGAGACCGGGAAAATATTAAAAAACGAGCTAGAATCAGGATAAAATATAAAAAGAGAACAAATGAATTATAAGAAAAAGAAGAGAAAAGAAATGAAAATATTATTGAGCGATAAAAAAAGAAAAGATATATATGGGAGGCGTTTTATGAGTCCTTTACGCTTGGCAACAGTGATTTTTATTTTATTTACAATGTCATATTTAATTGCAGCACCAGATTGGAATGTTGTGGTTTATACTGGATTGGGTACAGACCTTGATTGTTACATCCGAATAGACAGTGTGCTTGCTACATCAGCAGATTTGGTAGGAGCTTTTGTAGGAGATGAGTGTCGTATGCTTGGATATCCTTCCAGCGTTGACATTGGCAGATTGCAAGGGGTAACAATTCAAGGGAATACTTTTGAAACTGAAATTCTCAAATTTCGTATCTGGGATGCCAGCAATGATGTAATTTGTGACGTGCCAGGGACATTTGAAGTAACACACGGTATGGGGGATTTCAATGAAGATTTATATGGAATAACTCCCGAGATATTAGATTCCGAGATAACATTGGGAAGTACTGCTGGAAACCAGGTAACAGATTTTACTGTTGAGGTAGAGAGTTATCAGGGAATTGCAGTTGACTGGAATATAAAGGAAATAGAATTTGAAGTACATTATACAGATGCGCTATTGGAGTTTTCAGGTTACAGCGCTGCTGATATGCTATCTGCAGGTAGCGAAATAAATGTGACTGGGACATCATCACCAATAATTGTAACCATTACTTCAGGGACGACAATCTCTGGTGTTGATCCAATTATTGGATTAACCTTTTCTCCCCAGGGAATTGGGGGTAGCAGTGCACTTGATCTGCAGAATTTCAATTACACAGATACCGGTGAAACAGTATATTCTATCACGACTTTGAATGATGGTGAGGCTGTAATCACCTATGAGAATTTTCCTCCTGTTGCTATAGGCATTCCTACTCAGGAAATTGATGAAGATTTTACTGCATATGATATTAATTTAAATTCTTTTTTCAGTGATGAAAATAATGATGAATTAAGCTATAATGGAATTTACGATGATACAGAAATAGGTCTAACAATCAATGATTCCATAATGACATTAAGTGCAATAGAAAACTGGTATGGAGAGACAACGGTGATAATTACTGCCACAGATTTGTATTCGGCAACAGTAAGTGACACATTTGATATTGTGATTGCTTCAGTTAATGATGATCCTGTGATAGATTTGCCGCCGAGTTTCGGTTTTGAAGAGGATGGTAATTTAGAAGTAGATTTCACAAGCTATATAAGTGATGTGGATGGAGGAACTCCTTCTTTAACAGTATCCGAAAATGTAAATGTAACAGTTAACATAGTTGGATATACTGTCACTTTTGGAGCACTGGCAGACTGGAATAGTAGTGAGATAGTATATTTCACGGTTGATGATGGACGAAGTCGTTCAACTGGCACTGACTCAGTAGAGGTGATCGTAACGCCTGTGAATGATGCACCTGTGATTACAGCAAACAGTCCTGAAAATCTCGATGTTAATGTATCAGTTGATAGTCTGCAGTTATTCAGCATTACAGTAACAGATATTGATACAGATAGTGGTGATCTTGTTTATAGCTGGTTTATAGATGAATTTGAGCAGATTGGAGAGACCGGTAGTAGTTTCAATCATATATTTACAGAAAGTGCCAATTATACCGTAAGGGGTGAGGTTTATGATGGAGAATATACAGCCGAATTCACCTGGAATGTGTTTGCCTATATAGGTAGTGCCACACTTGATGGTGCCCAGATATCGATACTTAATAAGACGGTACATAATGGTGCAGGTTTCAGCTTTGATATTTTAACAAGTAATATCAATGAAGACTGGGGGGTGACATCATATAGTTTTAATTTAGCCTTTGACAGCACTCTGGTTGAGTATTCTTCTATTACTAATGGAGTTGTATCAACGGGTGGAAGTTTTTCCTTAACAGGTACTGGTGGTTCAATCAATGTGTCATATAGCGGAGGTAGCGTGGTTGGAGCTGGTGCAATAGCAGAATTAACTTTTAACACCTTAGAGCCGGGAACTACAGTCATGGCTATCACAAATTTTCAGTACAATTTGACAGGTATAACAGAGCTGACGAACGGAAATTTGGAAGTAGTGAATGATGCTCCTATAGTGAGTTTGGAGATAGAAAATAAACCGAAGAATGAGGATTTTATAGATTTCAGTTTTGATCTTGATGATCATTTTAATGATCCAAACGGAGATTCCTTGAGTTATTCAGCTGTTTTTGATAGTACACAAATAGGAATAATTTTGAATGAAGTTAATGGTCAGATAACTATTTCATCGATATTGAACTGGTTTGGCACTTCAACAGTGACGGTGACAGCTACTGATGAATATGCCGCATTCGTTCAAGAAGCATTTTCTGTAATAGTGAGTTCAGACAACGATCTGCCGATTATAGTCAATAATATAGGAAATTTCACGAAGGTGGAAGATTTTGCAACTTTCACGGTAGAATTAGACAGTGTTTTCTTTGATGTTGAGGATAATAATCTGGATTATCAGGAGAATTTAGTTTCAGGCGAAGTAACTTTAGATATTACGGGCAGTATCTTATCGATAGGTTCAGTAGCGCAATGGTATGGAGACGTGACAGTGGAAGTGATGGCAACCGATGATGATGGTGCAAGTGTGACAGAGAGTTTTAATATAGAAGTAACCCCTGTTAATGATGATCCGGTGTTTGATTTACCAGAGTCTTTTTCATTTTTAAAGAATGGTTCATTAATAATTGATTTCAGTGAATATATGAGTGATGTTGATGCCGATGAATTGATCTTAACAGTTGAAAATGATGTTAATGTTAATGTAACAATTAATGATTTTGAAGTATTATTTGAGGCTGGACCAGACTGGACTGGTTATGAGAATTTAACATTTTATGTTAATGATCAGGCTGGGCGTTCAATAGTAAGCGACCAGGTATTGGTAACAGTAGTAAATGGACCCGGATGGGATCGCGTAACATATACATCATCTGGAACAGTTCTAGGTATAGTAACAATAGATGGCACAATGGCAAGGCACGGAGACATTGTGGGGGCATTCTATGAAGGAGAGTGCCGGGGACTTCAGGAAGTTAATGTAGAAGAAGGAATAGCATATTTGACAATAGTGATAGGGATAGGTGGTTCTGCTGAAGAAGTAAATTTCAAAGTATATGACGCTTCTGAGGGAATAATCTGCGATGTAGCTTTTACAACTGTAACAATTCCCAACGTGGCAATAGGAGCATTTGATATTGATGGAGAGACTCCTTTAATAACTGACAGTGCGATCAGTGTGAGTGATGCCGCAAGTAATCAGAAGGATGGAGTAACATTACATGTTACTAATGATATAGGAATTGGTTTAAGCTGGGAAGTAACAAGCATAGAATTTGATCTGCTCTATGATGCTTCAATACTTAATTATAGTGGTTATTCAAGCGGGGATACCGTAGTGGAAGATGCAGGAATTGGAATAGATGAAGAATTGGGAGTAGTAAGTTTTACTATTAATTCACCGTCACCTGATTTTATATTTGATGTGGGAGAAATGCTGGCAGTAAGTTTTGATATTGTAGAAGGTATAACTGCAGATACGACGACGTTAGTGACACCAGCCAATTTTGTGTATAACACTACCGGAATAACGAATCTTCAGGCAGGGACAGTAACAATAACTTACCAGAATTTTGCACCAACTGTAGAATTGCCTATACCGGATCAGAGTAACCCTGAGGATTTCACAGAATACGTAATTGATCTGGATGATCACTTTGCTGATCGTAATGGAGATGTGTTATTATATAGTGCAGAATATACAGCCACAGAAATAGGAATTTTAATAGATGGCTCAGAGATGACAATATCGTCGATAGAAAACTGGAATGGCAGCACAGAAGTAGTGGTTACAGCTGAAGATGCTTACAATGTAACTGTTTCAGATACATTTATGGTTGAAATAACTCCTGTAAATGATATACCAGTGATAGCGTTACCGGATTCCTTAACATTTTTGGAAGATGAATCGCTTGTAGAAGATTTTTCAGTTTTTGTGAGTGATATTGATGAAGATGTCTTAAGTTTAGGTGCAACTGGTAACGATAGCATCATAGTGATAATTGATGGATTTGAAGTAAGTTTCAGTTCTGTACCCGATTGGAATGGCAGTGAGATAATCACCTTTACAGTAGATGACAGTCAGGGAAGAGCAGTAGCAAGTGACAGTGTATTAGTGATAGTGACAGCGGTGAATGATGCACCTGAGATTACATCTTATTTTCCTGAAGATTTAAATATTAACGCACCGTTAGATAGCCTTCAACTATTTAGTATAACAGTTGAAGATATTGATACAGCACCGGAAAGTCTTGTATATAGCTGGTATGTGGATGAAGACGAACAGCCAGAAATAAGCAGCAGCTTTAGCTACACCTTCACCGAAAATGGAAATTATTCAGTAAAAGCAGCAGTTTCTGATGGAGAATATCCAGTTGTAATAATCTGGGATGTATTTGCTTATGTAGGCAGTGCCACCTTGGAAGAGTCACAGATCTCAATTCTAAACAAAACAGTTCATAACGGGAATAATTTCAGTTCAAATATATTGACAAGTTATCTGGATGAAAGCTGGGGAGTGACCTCATTTAGTTTTACACTGGGATTTAACAGCGCATTTGTAGATTACATATCAATATCAGAAGGTATTGTATCCTCTGGTGGGGACTTTGATGTAATGGATTATGGAGACAGTATTTCAGTTAGTTATACTGGTGGGGATCTGACAGGAGCAGGAGCGGTAGCCGGATTGACATTCAGTACTCTTGAGCCAGGAGTTACAATACTGACAATATCAAATTTCTTCTTCAATGAAACACCTATTACAACAATAACTAATGGAACAATAACAATATTAAATGATGCTCCGGTAGTGAGCGCGATTATAGAAGATTATACTAGAACCGAGGATTTTGCAGATTTCAGTTTTGATCTTGACGATCATTTTAGTGATCCCAATGGTGATGTTTTGAGCTATGTAATAAGCAATGATTCTACAGAAATTTATGTATCATTAAATGAAGCAACCGGTGAATTAACAATATCATCTATAGAGAACTGGTTTGGCGAATCATCAGTGACAGTAACTGCCACTGATGAATACTTACAATCTGTCCAGGATGAATTTTTAGTAACTGTAATTTCAGATAATGATATACCTGTAATCGTCAGTCAGATAGAAGACAAGACAAGGCTGGAAGATTTTGCGACTTTCACAGTAGAATTAGACAGTGTTTTCTTTGATGTTGAGGATAATACATTGACATATACCAGTATTCTTACAGACGGAGAATTAGCACTTGAAATAACAGGCAGTATCTTATCCATTTCATCGGTAGAGAACTGGTATGGTACTGCAACGGTGCAGGTGAAAGCTGAAGATGATAACGGAGCCAGTGTAACTGATGAATTCAATATCGATGTAACTCCTGTAAATGATGCTCCGGTAATCAACTTACCGGATAATGTAGCTTTTTTAAGTGACGATGGTGATGGGTTAGAATTGAATATGTCAGGATTTATCAGTGATGTAGAAAGTGCTGATAGTTTGTTGACAATTGACTGGAGTGGTAATATTAATCTCATGATTACAATACAAGATTCGGTTGTTACAATTACAGCCCCTGAGGGATGGACTGGTTCTGAGAATGTAACTTTTACAGTATCCGACGAAACTGATAGTTCTTATGATATCGTTGAAGTGATTGTTGCAGAGGGACCTGGTTGGAATCCGATTACCTACAGTAATTCAACAATTGCCTATACGGAAGTAACAATTGATGGTCAACCCGCCGGTATTGGAGATTATGTGGGAGCTTTTGTGGGTTCAGAGTGTCGTGGAATGCTGGAAGTAGAATTACAGGTGGAAGAGAATATCACAATAGCAACAATAAATATTCAGGGTGGCACAGTAGAGACCGTGAATTTCAGGGTTTATGATGCCAGTGCCAATCAGGTTTATAATGTAGAATATTTTACCCAGACTAATCCTGGATTTTCAATTGGGCAACCTCCTGACAACTTATTGCCAATAGCGGCAGAGTCAATACCTTTGGCTGATGCGGATTTCTATATTACAGATTATACAGTAAATCAGGTAACACCAGTAGAAGTGGCGATCTCAACAGAAACAGGTATTTCGGCAGGCTGGTTGATAAATGAGTATAGTTTTTCGTTAAGTTTCGATGATAGTGTGGTGGAATATACAGGTTATAATTTAGCTGAAACAATCTCAGAAGGTGGAACTTTGACGGTTAATGATGATATCGCAGGGTTACTGCAGATTAGTTATAGTAATACTGAAATAATTAGTGGTGGTGGAGATTTATTAAAACTTTCCTTTATGCCAGTGACAGATAATGGATTTAGTAATTTAGATATGTATAATTTCTCAATGGGTGGTGAGAACATTAGTACAACTGATGGAAGCATCACAGTAGTCTATGAGAATTTTGGACCTACAGTTAAAGATCCGCCGTTACCTGATCAGCCTCTATTAGAAGATTTTGATGACGTTGTATTAGATCTTAATAACTATTTCAGTGATGAAAATGGTGATGTGCTTAGTTATACAGCAGCATTAGACAATGCTAAAATCAATGTCGATATTGCCGGGAGTCAAATGACTATCAGTTCTGTTCTTAATCAGTATGGCACAACGGAAGTAATCGTAACAGCTAATGATAATTATCGGGCAACCGTAAGTGATACATTTATTGTTACGGTTGAGTCGCAAAATGATGATCCATCTATTGTGACGGCTATTCCAGATGCGTACAGGGCAGAGGATTTTCTGCCTTTCCAGATTGGATTGAGCAGCTATTTTTCTGATGTGGATGGAGATGTATTGAGTTATTCAGTAAATTTTGATAGCACTGAGGTATTAGCCGAAATAATTGAAGATGTATCTCTTCGGATCAGTTCAGTTGCTGACTGGTATGGAACAGCAACACTTACTGTGACGGCTAATGATGGTAATGGAGGTTTAACAGATCAAAGTTTTGATGTAATAGTTGAGCCAGTTAATGATGGGCCAGTGATTATATCTTATTTACCCGCGGATATAGATGTATATGAAACCCTGGATCCATTAGAGGTAGACACGAACATTGCTTTTGAACTTACTGCTTCAGATGTTGATGATATTACATTAACCTATAACTGGTATATTAATGGAGATTTGCAGTTAAGTTCATCTGCTTTTAACTTTGATCATGATTTTGGGATTGGTGAGTATACTGTGAGGGGTGAAGTAACAGACGGTCTGGAAACGGCAAGCATAACCTGGAATGTATCTGTGTTTAGTGTTACCGGTAATCTAGAGGATGCGGCAATAACAGTAAACAATATAGGAATTGATCTGGGGGAATCCGGGACAGTAACAGTATCAACCACGCCACTGGCACCAGCCTGGGGAGTAACGGGTTATAATTTCACGTTAAGTTTTGATAGTGATTTAGTTGATTATACAGGATATGAAATAACAAACACTTTATCCGAGGGCAGAGAAATACTGGTAGATGATTATGTAGATAGTATTCGAGTAAGTGTTACAAGTGAGAATGTTTTTGATACTGGTGGAGCTTTGATCAAGCTTGTCTTTAACAGTCTGGCTGCCGGTACTTCAGATTTGATTATCTCAAATTTTGATTATGAAGGTACGAATATTAGCGATTTAACAAATGGTTCTTTGACAGTAGTGAATTATGCCCCAGTAGTTAGTTTGCCATTGTTTGATTATAACAGGAACGAGGATTTCTTAGATTTTCAGATTATCTTAAGTAATCATTTCAGTGATGCCAATGATGCAGAATTAAATTATTCTGCTGTCTACGATCCTGCTGAAATAGCAATAGTTATAAGTAATGACACATTAACAGTTTCATCAGTTTTAAACTGGAATGGAATCGCAGAATTTACAGTTACAGCAGATGATGGTCACGGAGAGAGTATCAGTGATGTCTCACAGGTGACAGTAGCAGCAGTTAATGATGAACCTGTATTAATTGATCCAATTGAGAATTTCAGCAAGATAGAAGATTTTGATGAATTTACAATTGACTTGAATAGCATGTTTGATGATGTTGATGATGTCACGCTGACTTATTCAGCTAATATTCAAAGTGGTGAGGTGGGATATCTGATAGAAGATGGAATTTTAACAATTTCACCAGTAGAAAACTGGAATGGTACTGCCATTATTGAAATCATTGCTGAAGATAGTTACTTTGCGGCAGTAAGTGACACATTTGAAATTGAAATAACTCCTGTAAATGATCGACCAGTCATAGACTTGCCAGAGAATATGTCGATACTTGTAAATGATGGAGATGGTTTAACGATTGACCTGGGCAATTTTATCAGTGATGTGGAAAGTGCAAACACAGAATTATCTTTGAATTGGACAGGAGCGTCTAATATATCAGTTGGTATCACTAGTGGATTAGAAGTTGTATTTACTGCACCTGTTGATTGGACGGGGATGGAGGAAATCACTTTCACAGTTAGTGATGATTCACTGGAAGCAAGTGATAACGTAGAAATCATCGTAACAGAAGGGCCAGACTGGGAATTGGTAATATATACGAATAGTACGACTGCCTATGGGCTGGTTACTATTGATGATAACCTGGCAGGAATTGGAGATTACGTAGGAGCATTTGTTGGTGAAGAATGTCGGGCATTTCAGGAAGTGGTTTATGATGCCGGCAGAACAATAGTGACGATGAACATTCAGGGTATTGCGTTTGAACAGGTCCACTTCCAGGTATTTGATGCCAGTGCGAATCAGGCTTATAATGTAGATTATACAGCAATAACAAGTCCTGGAAATGAAATTGGATCACCAGATAATTTATTACCAATAGCGGCTTATACAATTCCTATATCAGAGACTGATTTCTCTATTGGTGATTATTCTACAAATCAGGTTAATCCAGTAGAAATTGCTATTGAAACAGAATCCGGTATTTCAGCGGCATGGAATATAGACAGTTACCATTTATCTGTAAATTACGACAGTTCAGTAGTGAGTTATACAGATTATTCTACTACAGGGACAATTTCAGAACCAGGCAGTATTAATGTAACAAATTCAACTGATTCACTTTACATTGAATTTACAAGTACAGAAGATATCAGTGGTGCTGGTGCATTATTATATATAACATTTACACCAGTTGCAAATAATGGCAACACGGTTCTTGATTTGAATAATTTCCAACTTGGAGTTGATGAAATTACAAACCTTGCTGATGGTAGCATTACGATTGAATATGAGAATTTTGCTCCTGTTGTTTTTCTTGAATTGGCAGACAGGGATTCACTTGAAGACTTTGAAGATATTGTAATTGATCTTGATATTCATTTTAGAGATGCAAATGATGATGTATTAACTTATAGTGCAGATTATAATGAAGCTGTAGTATTGATAACTATTAATGGTAATGAAATGACTATCAGCTCAATTGCAAATATCTTTGGTACAACAGAAGTGACAGTAACGGCAAATGATAATTATAGAGCGATTGTGACTGACACATTTACTGTTACAGTTACACCAGAAAATGATGCTCCTGAAGTATCCCAAGTTATCACCAATTATGAAGTTTCTGAGGATTTCAATCCTTTCCAGTTCAATTTGGATGATTATTTTACAGATATTGATGGTGATGTATTAACTTATGACATAACTTTCGAAAATACTGAAATTAATGCCGAGATCGTAGATGTCACCTATCTGAGAATCAGTTCAATATTGAACTGGAATGGCACTTCTACAGTAAGTGTGACAGCTGATGATAATAATGGTGGAGCAATCCAGCAGACTTTCAATGTAATTGTATCAGAAGTTAATGATGCACCGGTAATTATAGCCAACAACCCTTTACTACCAGATGTTTATGAAACGATAGATACTTTGGCAACTACAATAAATATTACTTTTGATATTACAGCCGAAGATGTAGATGATACACTCTTGATCTATAATTGGTATGTAAATGACAATCTGGAGAGCAGTTCAGCACTGAATAGCTTTGACTATGATTTTGGGATTGGTAATTTTATAGTTATAGGTGAAGTTTATGATGGAGAATATACAGCTGATTTTACCTGGAATGTTACAGTTTCCAGCCAGGTTGGGAATCTGGAAGAATCAGAAATTGCAGTAAATAATATAGACATTGATTTGGGTGATTCTGGAACAGCAATTGTCTCAACTACTCCTCTTGTACTTGCCTGGGATGTAAACAGCTACAGCTTTACCTTGAATTTTGATAATTCTCTTGTTGAATATATCGGGTATTCCTTAGCAGAGACTATTTCCGAATCAGCCGAGGTAGATATCATAAATAACGGCAATAATATCGTAGTTACAGCAACTTCAGTAGTAGCACTTGAAGGTGTTGGTGCTTTGATTAAGATTGATTTCAACTCTTTAGCAGCGGGGATTTCTGCTCTTGATATTTCAGAATTTAGTTATGAAACCACAGAGATTGTTAATTTGACATCGGGAAGCATCAATGTAATAAACTATTCTCCGGAAGTGATTTTGCCCTTATTTGATTATCCCAGAAATGAGGATTTTGATGATTTTAACATCATTCTGAGTAATCATTTCAGTGATGCTAATGACCCGGTTTTGAATTATTCAGTTGCATATAATGATCTGGAAGTAGCTGCTTCGATAGCTGGAGATATCTTGACTATATCTTCAGTATTAAACTGGAATGGAGTTACTGAGCTTGTAGTAACAGCAAATGATGGACATGGTGAAGAGGTTAGTGATAGTTTATTGATTACTATAACCGCCATAAATGACGCACCGGAAATAGTAGAGAATATTCTGGATTATGACGTTCTGGAAGATTTTGATCCATTTGTGATAAATTTAGCAGAATACATTGTTGATGTTGATGGGGATGTTTTAACATACGAGATTACTTCTAATGAGACTCAGATAGTTATTGAGTTATCTGGAGAAATCTTAACAATTTCACCGGTAGCTGACTGGAATGGCTCAGCTGCAGTCCAGGTAGAAGCATTTGATTCCGAATATAGCGTAAGTGATGATTTTGTAGTAAATATTGCTCCAGTAAATGACGAACCTGTAATTAATCTTCCGGAAACGATATCATTTATTCTGGGAGAAGAACTGGTAGTAGATTTCAGTAATTATGTTTCTGATGTTGATGGAGATGAATTAATTTTGAGTGCTATTCCTTCCGTAGATATAGGAGTACAGATAACTGGTTTTGAAGTAACATTTAGTACATCATTAACCACTAATGTAGTTGAGACGATAGAATTCACTGTCGAAGATTCTGTGACATCAGTATCTGATATAACCGTTGTTAATGCAAATAACGGTCCTGGATGGACTGCGATTAATCTCACAAACAGTACAGTAGCTTATGGAAATGTTACGATTGATGGGCAACCTGCAAATATAGGAGATATTGTAGGTGCATTTGTAAATGACGAATGTCGCGGAGTAGGTTATGTTCGTCAGGAAGGTGGTCAATCACTTGTAACTATAAATATCCAGGGCGAGTCGCAAGAAACAGTAGGTTTTCTTGTATTTGATGCAAGTGCAGATACAATATATACAGTTTTCTATACAACTTTAACTAATCCTGGTGGTGATATTGGTTATCCTCCAAATCTTTTACCAATAGCAGCAATAACTGGGGCTGGTGAAAATATTCCACCTGTGGCAAATGCTGGAGAAGATCAGGAAGTTTATGAAGGTGATATTGTAGTTCTGGACGGAACTGGTTCTTATGACCCCGAAGGAGAAGAAGTCACCTACTTATGGACAGCTCCCGCAGGTATTGTATTAGATGATGTAACGTCAGCAACACCTGTTTTTACAGCACCATTAGTGGTGAATGACACTACTTACACAATTCAGTTAGTAGTAAATGATGGTGAATTGGATTCCGAAGTCGATGAAGTTATAATTACTGTTCAAAATAGCACTCTGGAAGATGCTGTAATAACTGTGGCTGATGCGGTTGCTAATGAAGGAGATGCTTTTACAGTGGCAGTTAATACAACCGCACTTGAAGCTTCCTGGGGAATAATGAGTTATTCATTTACCCTTGGATATGATGTTGATATGCTTGAATACACGGGCTATACTATCTTGGGATCATTATCAGATGGTGCTGATGTTGTGGTAACACCAGGTTCTGGCACAATCAGTTATTCTGTTACTGCTATGAATGCCTTAGAAGGTATAGGAACTTTGATTTATCTTAATTTTGTATCACTTGATAACGGCAGTACTGATTTGATAATATCTGAATTTTATTACAATACAACTGAAATAGTGAATCTTGTAAATGGTACAGTGACGTCTTCTACAGTTGTATTCCCTCGACCCTGGGAGGTTGTTTATTACACTAATTCAACAGTAGCTTATGGCCTGGTAACAATTGATGAAAACCCGGCAGCAGCAGGGGATGAAGTCGGTGCATTTATAAATGGTGAATGTCGTGGTATTGGTATAGTATCAGTAATGAATGATTCAGCATTTGTTACTATGAATATCCAGGGTATAGCCGTAGAATTAGTAAATTTTGCCGTCTGGGATGCAAGTGAAGATCAGGTTTTATATGTAGAATTTACAACATATACAGATCCGGGATACGATATAGGTTATCCACCTAATTATTTACCAATAGGAGCAACTTCTACACCAATAGTAAATTATCCTCCTGTTGCAGTTTCTGGAGGTCCCTATGCAGAGGAAGCAAATGAGGGATATGCGGAAGTAACTTTCGACGGCTCGGCATCTTATGACCTGGATGGTGAGATAGTAAATTACGAATGGTTCTGGGCATCCGGGTCTATTTTGACTACCTTCCCGCGACCCTGGGAGCCTGTGGTCTATACTAATTCTTCAACTGCTTATGGTCTTGTCACAATAGGTGATTTACCAGCAGAATCCGGTGATGAAGTAGGTGCATTTGTAGGTGATGAATGTAGAGGAATTGGATATGTATCAGTAATCAATGATACGAGTTATGTGACTATGAACATTCAGGGAGAGCTTGCCGAATCAGTTAGTTTTAATGTCTGGGATGCAAGTGAGGATCAAACTTATGGAGTTGAATTTACTACGATCAATACTCCTGGATCAGATTTAGGCTATCCTCCTAATTATTTGCCCATAGCAGCAACTGCAGGTTCTACAGTTGTGAATAATAATTTCCCAAGACCTTGGATACCAGTAACTTATACTAATTCTACTGTGGCATATTGTCTCGTAACTATTGATGGTGAACTCGCTGAGAACGAAGACGAAGTAGCGGTTTTTGTTGATGGAGTATGCCGTGGTTTAGGAGCAGTTGTTAATAATGATACAACCGCGATATCTTCAATCAATATTAGTGGTGATACAGAGGAATTAGTACATTTTGCTATATATGATGCCAGTGAAGGCGAAGTCTTAAATGTTACTTATACTACAATGAGCAATCCAGGTAATGATATTGGCTATCCACCAAACTTATTGCCAATTAATGGAATACCTTCCACTAATAGTGCTGTCGGTGATATTGTGAATGTAACCTTACCGATTGGAGATTATACGTTAGTGCTTTCAGTAACTGATGATTTTGGGGATATCGACAGAGATACAACTCAGGTAACAATTTACGAAGAAAATATTCCTCCTGTAGCAGATGCTGGAGGTCCTTATGAGTATAATGCTGATGAGACTGGCTATGCCATGGTTACTTTGGATGGTAGCGATTCTTATGATGAAGATGGTACCATTATTGAATATAAATGGGGTTGGGGAGAAGTTGCGACATCATTCCCAAGACCATGGTCAGTAGTATATTACACTAATTCCACAGTAGCTTACGGAGAAGTGACTATTGATGGAGAACTTGCCTCAGTAGATGATGAAGTAGCCGCTTTTGTAGGAGCAGAATGCCGTGGTGTGGGATATGTAACTATGGAAGAACTGCAGGCGATAGTATCGCTAAACATTCAGGGTGAATTGGAAGAGACAGTACATTTTGCCGTATATGATGCCAGTGCAGATGAGGTATGTACAGTATCTTTCAGTACATTGACATCACCAGGAAATGATATCGGTTATCCCCCCGACCTTCTGCCGATTTATGCAGTAAGTACAGGTGGTGGTACAGGTGGCGGAGATTTAACCATCTTCCCGCGCCCCTGGGATGTAGTGAATTATACTAATAGCACAGTAGCCTATTGCGCTGTTACAATAGATGGCATTTTTGCCGAAGCTGGAGATGAAGTAGGAGCTTTTGTAGGAGCAGAATGCCGTGGTGTTGGTGCGGTCACGCTTATTGGAGATCAGTCAATAGCATCTCTCAATATTCAGGGAGAAACTTCAGGAGAAACAGTTGAGTTCAATGTCTATGATCTCAGCAGTTCCATAATCTATGGAGTTTCATATACAACGCTAACGAGTCCGGGGAGCGATATCGGCTTTCCTCCAGATATGCTGCCTATCGCTGCAACATCCAGCCGCGGAGAAACGACTTTTTACAGAAACTTCCCAAGACCCTGGGAAGAAATTTACTATACTAATACCACCATATGTTATGGAGAAGTAACAATTGATGGTGAAAATGCTGATATTGGTGATCAGGTAGGTGTTTTTGCTGGAAGTGAATGTAGGGGTGTGGGTAATGTCGCAGAAGAAGATGGTCAATCAATAGTATCTATTAATATACAGGGTGAAGCTGTTGAAACAGTCCGTTTTGCCGTGTATGATATCAGTGCAGATGAAGTTTATGCTGTTTTGACTGTAGCAGAAACAAATCCTGGCGGTGATATTGGTTATCCTCCGGATATGATACAGATTGCTGCATTTACTGATTTAGACATTACAGAAATTTATGGTATGATAGTCACCTTACCATTTGCTGTAGGAACATATGACATTACATTGACAGTAACTGATGATGACGGTCTCTCAGATGTTGATCAAACTACTTTGATTGTTAATGAAATAAATGAACCTCCGGTAGCCGATGCAGGCGGGCCTTATGAGGAATTTGCCGCAGCAGGCGGCACAGGAGCCTTAGTTGGCCTTGACGGTAGCGGTTCCTATGATACAGATGGAAATATTGTAAGCTGGGAATGGTGCTGGATAGGGGAAGGTGGATTAAGCTTCCCAAGACCCTGGACTGAGGTATATTATACCAACAGCACAGTTGCTTATTGCGACGTAAAAATTGATGGAGAACTTGCCTCGGTAGATGATGAGGTAGGAGCTTTTGTAGGGACAGAGTGCCGTGGTCTTGGCTATATCAATATTGAAGGTACTCAGTCAGTTACCAGCATAAATATTCAGGGTGAAGAACCTGAAATAGTACATTTTGCCGTATATGATGCCAGTGCAGATGAAGTCTGCACAGTATCGTT
>JAIPGP010000093.1 GCA_021735645.1 Candidatus Cloacimonadota bacterium | reverse complement strand
CTTCTCTTTCTTGATCCTTTTTTGTAGATCTTCATTTGTCAGATAACTATTTACTTTTAATCTTTTCATATTCACCTCAAGGACAACTATATATTTCGGATAGAATATGTCAACTATTTTCATAATATTGATAGCGGTTAGGTATTAGATCAAACTTCCCAGTTTGATTAAAAAATATATTATTAAACTGCACAGATTAAGCTGCAAAGTTCTATATTCCTGCACATAATTAAAAAAATCTGCCGACACTTCTAAGCAGAAAATCCCTGTTTCTCCGCCTAACCTGTACAATCTGTGTTCTATTCTTCAGCTTCTGTGATACTACCCGCAATAAATTTTATTTGACAGAATAAATCTTGTTTGTGAAAATATTTTCAGGTAAAATTTATATACCTTTGCAGCAGAATCAGATTTTCATAAGGAGGATTTTTTCTTCGTTGTTTACAGAAACAGGAAATAGTTTACCAGTGGTGCTTTTGAGGGGAATAAACCGGAATTTTAGCAGGAGTTATTAGCAAGTAGCAAATACTGCTAACAAAAAAAAATGGCTTTTAGCTCCTGGGTGGTGTGAAGTTTTTCACACCACCTGATAAATTACAGAAGGGTAGTTGCTCACTACCCTTTTTTTTATTCCTGAGCAATATTATGTTTCACCACGCGTCCTTTGACCATAAAGACCACTTCTTCGCAGATATTGGTTGTCAGGTCTGCAATACGTTCCAGATGACTGGCGATTTCGTTCATCTGCATGCGCACCGGCGTAGTTTCAGGTGATGATATCATGTGGCTCATATTCACCCGAAAAATCTGGTCTCTCAGGTTATCGATCAGGTCATCAGCTCCCATCACCATACCCGCCAGTTCCGTGTCCTGATTCACGAATGCCGTTATGGCATCATGCAGCATTTTCATGGTTTCCTTGAACATAAGTGGCAGATCAATATATTTAATGATCACGGAACTCCCGAGAATCCGGGTAGCACATTTGGTGATATTAACCACGTGATCACCCAATCTTTCCAGATCATTATTCATTTTGATGATCATAATAATAGTTCTTAAGTTTTTTGCTTCCGGCTGATGCAGAGCCATAAGTCCTATTGCATCATCTTCCACCTTCATTTCCAGGGCATTGAGTTTGTCTTCGAGTATGTATATCTCACTAAATAACTCTTCATTTCTTTCAAAAAGACCTTCATAAGCCTTTGATATCATGGAAGTAACGTAATCAGACTCTTCTGTGATCAGCTTACGCAAGTCGGTTAATTTCATCTCTAACATTTTTTCTCCTTTAGCCAAATACACCATTCAAATAGGCTTCTGTTCTTTTGTCTTTAGGTACGGTAAACATCGTCTGAGTTCTGGCAAATTCCAGCATTTCTCCCAGATACATAAAACCGGTATAATCCGAAATACGACCAGCCTGAGCAATGTTATGAGTTACTATTAAAATTGTAACCTTATTTTTCAGGGCCAGGCACAATTCTTCAATTTTGGCAGTGGATTGTGGATCCAGTGCAGAGGTGGGCTCGTCCAGAAGGATGATATCCGGATCATTAGCCAGAGCACGGGCAATGCAAAGACGCTGCTGCTGTCCACCAGAGAGCGAGAAAGCACTTTGATTAAGGCGGTCTTTTACTTCATCCCAGATCCAGGCACCTTTAAGGCTTTCTTCCACTATCTCGCTAATGCGGTTTTTTTTCATTCTTCTAAGTTGCAACCCGAAAGCTACATTATTGAAGATTGATTTCGGGAAGGGATTAGGCTGCTGAAAAACCATTCCGACTTTGGTCCTGATTTCTGTAACGTCCACTTTGCTGTCATAGATATTCTGGTCATAGAGAGATATTTCACCATTGATACGGCAAGTTGAAATCAGGTCATTCATGCGGTTGAAACAGCGCAGAAGTGTAGATTTCCCGCAGCCGGAGGGTCCGATCAGAGCCGTGATCTTTTTATCATAGACCGGGAAATTTACATTATTAAGCACCTGCTTAGTGTCAAACCAGAGATTGAGGTTTCGGGCATTGATATGAGCTGTGTTTTCTACCATTTCCTGTTCTTCCTTATTTTATATCTTATTATTATCGCAATTGCACTCACAAACAATACCAGAGCCAGCAGCACCAGAGCAGTACCATAAGCAATGGGAAGCTGTTTGGCGGGATGAGCACCTTCTGTCATGAGAGCATATATATGATAGGGCAGAGCCATCACTTCGTCCATTACGGATGCTGGCAGCCTGTGAGAATAAAATGTGGCAGCAGTAAAGAGTATAGGGGCAGTTTCACCTGCTACTCTACCAATAGAGATCACTGCACCAGTGAGAATATTCGGCAGAGCTGCGGGTAATATTACCCGCATAATACTTTGTCGTTCCGTGGCTCCCAGCGCCAGAGCTGCTTCCCGAAAGGATTTGGGCACCTGTCTGAAAGCTTCTTCGGAAGCATTGATGATTACCGGCAGTGCCAGTATGCCCAGAGTGAGTGAACCTGCCAGCAGCGATACTCCCATGTGCAGTATCTGCACAAATACCGTCATGCCAAATAAGCCATAAATGATGGAGGGAATTCCTGCCAGAGTATTTACCGCTATCCGCACCATTCGCACAAACCAGTAAGGTCTGGCATAACTTACCAGATAGATTGCCGTAAGTATTCCCAAAGGCAGAGCAAAAGTGATGGATAGAATAGTCAGCCAGAAAGTTCCCACTATTGCCGGATATATCCCCCCGGCTGTCATGCTGTCCACTGGACCTTTTGTGATGAATTCCCAGGAGATCACCTGCCCGCCTCGAGAAAAAATTATATATAAGAAACTGATCAGGAATACAGCAGTAATTATTATAAAGAACCTCAGCAGGTTCACTCCTGCCAGATCGGATAGTTTTCTTAAATTCAGTTTCATTAGATTCACCCCTATCCTTGCTTTTGCCGGTGAAATACCAGTTCCGAAATGAGATTCGTCATAAAGGTGATAATGAAAAGTACAGCCGCTATGCCATACAAAGCATGAAAATGCATGGTGCCATGGGCGGTTTCTCCCATCTCAGCAGCAATAGCAGATGTCATGGGTCGCACTGACTGGAAAATAGAATCAGGGAATTGCGGTGAACCCCCAGCAACCATGATCACCACCATTGTCTCACCAATTGCTCTGCCAAAGCCCAGCAGAATGCTGCTGATTACTCCCGTTTTGGCAGCCGGTAAAATTACTTTGATAATAGTTTCCCAGCGATTTGCTCCCAAACCATATGAAGCATGCCGCAGATTTTTTGGTACCATGGAAAGGGCATCTTCACTCATACTCGAGATGATAGGTATCACCATGATCCCCAGGATTATTGAGGCATTTAAGATATTTAATCCCGCATCCAGATGAAACCATTTCATCAGCATCGGTGCTAGAAATGCCATGCCAAACAAGCCATATACTACGGAAGGAATTCCTGCCAGTAATTCAATTACCGGTTTGATGAGCTCCCGCATTCTGGGACTGGCTATTTCTGATATATAAATAGCTGAACCCACTCCAAAAGGAACAGCTACTACCAGAGCTCCCAGCGTAACTAAGAGCGAGCCGACTATCAAAGTTAGTATGCCGAAGCTGCCAGGAGTTGAGGTGGGATGCCAGGAAGAACCAAAGATAAAATCTGTCAGCTTGCTAAAGTATTGAACTATCAGCGGTATATCGGGAGAATTACCAACTTCTCCTCCCGGGTTAGTACTGGTGGTGAAATTAGTGCCGATTACCTCTGCCTGGGCGGCATCCCACACTGCAAACTGAATAATTTCATTTTTAAAGCTGAATACTTTCAGGATAGCAAGAGATTTTTTCCCTTTCTTATCAATAATCGCTGTACCCCGGCATTCACCATTCACAAATGCCCCCACTTCATCTCCTGCTGCCGCGGGTTTTCCATCAATATTAATCTCGCAATAAGCAGTTGTGATGCCTGCTCCATCAGTATATAAAGGCAGCCAGGGTCGCAAAAATATCTGGGGCTCTCCACCAATATAATTATTACCTTCTAATGACGCTAAATCTGCAGAAGTGTCTTCCTCGCATTGGCGTGGATATACATAAGGTGAGCCGGTTTCGCAAAGAATTGGATAATCTAATTCTCCAATTTCTTCACTGAAATCTAAAACCGCTACTCCCAGTGCTGTAAATACATCATTATAACTGTGATCATAAACCGCAAATTTGATGATCTTGC
The DNA here is from genome assembly GCA_021735645.1 of Candidatus Cloacimonadota bacterium. Taxonomy (GTDB): domain Bacteria; phylum Cloacimonadota; class Cloacimonadia; order Cloacimonadales; family TCS61; genus Stygibacter. The sequence continues at coordinate 11,308 of JAIPGP010000093.1, read as the reverse complement.
CAGCTTCTGATTCCTCTGCCTGAATATCAAGAACTGCCAGGGCACAGCCGTTTCTATCTACTATCATCCCTATTCCCCGGCATTCTCCATCAATAAAAGCAGCAACTTCATCCTCCTCGGTTGCCGGTTCATTATCTAAATATACCTCGCAATATGCTCGCTGGCTTTTCTCCTTTTCCACTAACTGCCAGGGTCGCTGAAAATTACGCTGACCGCCCTCCAGGGGCAATTGACCCAGGTCATGCGTGATCACAGGGGCACCTTCATAAAATATGCTGCCAATGATACCAAATAAAAAAATAATCGTGAACAACGCCGCCGTATAGGTGATTCCTTTAAAAATCTTCTCTTTATAATTATTCATTATTTTTATTTACCTTACCGTGTGAAATCCCGCCTATGGTGTAGTAAGCGGGATTCCTTTCTCACTATTTGAAGGCTAATTCAATCCAATAAATCCATTATCTTCTACTAATTTCTGTCCTGCTGGAGATAATACAAAGTCGATATATTTTTTTGCCATGCCGCGAGGTCTGCCATTGGTGTACATATGCAGCGTACGGGCGATGGGATATTTTTTATTGAGAACAGTTTCTTTACTGGGCATCACACCATTGATCGTAACGCCTTTGACGTTATTACCCAGATAACCAATGCCCACGTAGCCGATGGCACCAGGTGTATCTTTGATCGTAGTTGCCACAGCATTATTTGATGCCAGCATTAAAGCACTGTCCACTACTTGAGTTCCACCCATTACTTTTTCGTTGAATACTTCAAAAGTTCCTGATGATACGTCACGGCTCACGATCACGATAGGTTGTGATTCTCCACCCAGATCTTTCCAGTTACTGATGCTGCCACTGTATATCCCTTTCACCTGATCGATGGTTAGAGCACTTACACTGTTTGATGGATTTACTATTACAGCTATTGCATCATTGGCTACTACATTTTCTACCAGGTTCACACCTTGAGCTCTTGCCTGAACTATTTCCTTGGTCTTAGCATGACGTGAAGCATCGCCAATATCTACTGTACCGGCAATGATGTTTGCTATACCTACTGAAGAACCGCCACCGCGAACTGAGATATCTGCTTCAGGATGTGCATTCATATAGGCTTCTGCACAACTTTGAGCGATAGGAAGAACTGTTGTTGATCCCGCTATAGTAAGACTGTTTGCTCCCTTTCCAGCGAAAGCAGGAAAGATCACCATGGTTAAGAGGGCTGCAATTATAAGTATTCTGCTAATTTTGTTCATTATTGACTCCTTAATTAGTCGATCACACCAGAGAATTTCCAGCGCAACTGCACCAGCATCTCTGATTCATCATCTTTCTCTTCATATTTATAATTTTTCATTGAATAGTTCGCCTGAACCCACAATTTAGGGGCATTCTTGCTGTCACGCATCATGAAGTAATTCACACCAGCGATCATGGTATCATATGCTCCAGAACCTTCTACATCATCATCTAAATCTGCATCGTCATCATACATGTCATAACGTAATACAAGCTCCATATCAATATTTGTAAGGTCTGCTAAATTGATCATCGGCATGATGGAAATGGCATTAACTGTTTTTTCAGAATCTCCAAGTTTTTCAGTACGGGTCAAGTACTGAGCTCTTAGATCAAGATTTGGCAGCATAGTAAATCTGGCAACACCTGCCATTTTATTGATCTCTTTATCATCATCTGCATCTTCATTATATACTTTATCCATCACATAAGAACCACCAACTTCAAGTCCTACTACCGGAACTATCCTTAAATTTAACAGATAAGCCATGTTTGTATCAATATTGCCACCTGTCTTCTTATAGCCTTCACCATTATAAACTGCTACATTATAAGTACCAAATCCCTGGGGCAGATAACCGCTGATTCCAAATCCATAATCGGTTGAAGCAGAAAATTTGTACTTGTCAGCAGGATCTTTATCAATAGTTTCATACTCAGAACTGTAGATAGTACCAAAATAGGTCTTCATCAATCCAAATGTGAATGTAGCATCTTTCCACAGATAATTTGAAAAATCAAGGTAAGCATACTTGATTTTTAAGCCTGCACCTTCATTACTAATACTGTCTGTCTCTTCTCCTATTTCAACTTCAGAATCTTCACGACTAAAGAAATCAAGATTGAATCTTCCCTTGATATTGCCACTGAATACGGGTTCTAAACGAAAATAACCACGGTTAAATGAAAAACCATTAGTTGAAGCATCATCTGCTCCATCTACTATCTTGTAAGTCCAGCGATTCCACAATTCCATACTGAGCTTAGTCTCAGCACTGGCTATACTCACCAGCATTATAATTAAAACTAAGAAAATTACTCTTTTTCTCACATTTTCCTCCTTGTGAATTAAAGAAATTTTTATTTCCTTTTGCCCTATATCTACGACCTGCATGTTAACTGATAATTAGTGAATTGTTAAGACAGTGTTAACTCTCAGATTATAGGTCATATAGGTCTTATAGGTCCTATAATTTTTTGTCTTGCCAGTTTATCTGGTAATGCTAACAAAATCTTAACAGAAGCTTTATTAAGAATTGACAGTAAAATAGTAGATTATTAAGTGCAGTATGCTTTTTATTAAGGAGCTTAAATGAAGAAAATGATCGCAGTTGTGGATGATGAGCCGGATATTCTGCAGCTTTTAGAGATAAATCTGCAGAAATCAGGATTCAATTCTATCTGTTTTGAAGATGGCAAAAGTCTGCTGCAATACCTGCAGACAGATGAGCCGGACCTTATTGTACTTGACCTGATGCTGCCGGATTATGATGGCTTTGATATCTGCAAAATCATCAGAAATCAATCTAAAACCAAACATATACCAATTATAATGTTCACTGCCAGAGGTGAATCAATGGATAAAATCCTCGGTCTGGAACTGGGAGCTGATGACTATCTGGACAAAATGAGTTCTCCCCGTGAACTGATTGCCCGTATAAAAGCTGTGCTGCGTCGAGCAACTCAGCCCACCGATACTTCAGTGATCAAACTTAATAATGAAATCACTATTGACCCCCAGAAATATCAGGTATTAGTTAATAATGAGATAGTTAATCTCACTACTACGGAATTTAATATCCTGCATCTGCTGGCAATGCACCCGGGCTGGGTATATTCCCGCAACCAGATTTTAGACCATCTCTGGGGAAATGATAAAATCGTTATTGACCGCACAATTGATGTACATATTCGCAATCTGAGAGAAAAACTCGGAGATGCGGGCAGCATAATCAAGAATGTCCGCAGTGTAGGTTATAAACTGGAGCTGTAATAATGAAATTATTTGGTAAATTATTCTGGAGTTTTCTGAGTATTTTTCTGGTATTTGCTATTGCTTTCTTTGTTTTCACCTATAGAAATGTAAATAGCAGCTATCGCGATACTTCGCTGCATTATTTGCAGGAATTTGAAAATATTATCAAACCTCAGGTCATGGAATTTGTGATCAATGATAATTATGAAGGACTGGACACATACTCTCGTCAGCTTGCTGCTGGTATCAGGATTTCTTATATAGACATCTCCGGCAATGTTCTGGCAGATTCTGACCGTGATAAAGAGACCCTGGAAAACCACGCAGACCGCCCGGAAATCATCGCTGCCCGTGAAAATGGTTCCGGGTTTTCCTGGAGATATTCGGTTTCTGTTAATCATAAAATGCTCTATTATGCTGATCTGATCAGGATTGGTGCTGAACCTGCCGGTTTTCTGCGTCTAAGTTTTTATGATTATCAGATTGAGGAACTGCAAAGATCGCTTTCCCGGGATTTGACTATTTACCTGTTTATCGGCTTCATTGTCTCGCTGATAATTACTTACATTCTTTCCCGCAGTTTTATTAATCCCATCAAAAAACTGGCTCTTGCCACTCGTAAACTGGCTGATGGTGATTTCAGCAGTCGGCTGCATCCGGGTTCACGCGACGAGATTTATGACCTTTCAGTCAGCTTTAATACCATGACAGATAAAATCCAGCTGCTCATCAATCAGATTTCTACCCAGAAAGAGTCTTTACGAAGTATTATTGATAATATCAACGAACTGCTCTGGGTGGTTGATACTAATACGGAAAAAATAACTCTGGCAAATAAAGCCTTTGCCCGTTTTCTGGAAATCGAAGACCCCACCGGCAAACATTACTGGCAGATTTTCCGTAATATAGAGCTCAACCAGATCATCAAAGATGCCATCACGTCTAAAAAAACTGCCAGAAAGGAAATTACTCTCCAGGAGCATATCTTTCACCTGTCTATCTACTTTCCTCAAGATAATGGCAGCATTATTATCCTGCTGCATGACATCACTCCCGTGCGGCAACTGGAAAAAGTGAAACGCGATTTTGTGATCAATGCCTCCCATGAATTGCGAACTCCGCTGGCTTCCATAAAAGGCTATACAGAACTTTTGAAAACTTCTATTCAGCCCGAAAATGAAAAAATACTGCAGGCTATCGAGAGAAATAATCTGAGACTTACCTTCATAGTAAATGACATCCTCAGCCTCGCTTCCCTGGAAGATATCTCCTCGCTTGATCTCGAGCTGACCAATATTTCGCAGATACTTGATAATTCCTGTACTCTTTTTCAAACCCGGTTAAGCGATAAAAACCTGACTCTTACAAAAAATTATCAACCGGATATTTATGCCTCTGTGGATAGCTTCCGCTTTGAACAACTGGTTAATAACCTGGTTGATAACGCAATTAAATATACCTCGCAGGGTGAAATAACTCTCTCTTTATCTACCAGAAACAATCAATTGCTGTTTGAATGCTCAGATACCGGTATTGGTATCTCGGAAAACCTGCTGACGCGTATTTTTGAAAGGTTCTTTGTCGTTGATAAATCTCGCTCCCGCAAATCCGGAGGAACCGGACTGGGACTTTCCATCGTCAAACATATTGTCCAGTTGCATAATGGCAATATTTCTGTAAACAGCAATATAGATGGCGGGACTACCTTTAAGATCAGCATTCCGCTGGCATAATTATGAAAGATATAAAAATCGAAGATTATCTCCCGTTTGTAAAGAGCATAGCTGCCAAATACAGGTATTCCGGACTGCCCTATGACGATCTGGTGCAGGAAGGGATGCTGGGTTTGTGGGAGGCAATGCAGAGGTATGATCCCGAAAAAGGAGCAAAATTAACTACCTATGCTGCTTTCTGGATCAAAAAACGCATCATTGAAGCTATTAATAATGAGCATAAACACCATCTAAATTCCGCGGAACTTAATGAAACGATCACTGCTGAAAAGGAAGAAAATGATTATAGTAAAAGTGAAGAAAAACTTAAATTGCCGGAAAATATGCCGGAACTGGAAAAAATCGTGCTCTCGCTCTCTTTCGAAGAACAGCTTACACTCAGAGATATTGCTGCCAAACTGGATATCTCGCGGGAAAGGTGCAGACAGCTAAAAGAAAAAGGGCTGCGCAGACTCAAATCTGTCCTCAGCCCTTTTTAATAAATATCGTCTTATTTGATCAAATCAGCAAATTTCCAGCGTAACTGGACTTTTAGTTCACTTTCGTCATTTAGTGGTTCATCAGTTGTTCCTTCAGACTTGTAATCTTTCATATTATAATTAGCCTGAACCCACATCTTGGCTTTGTCATTAGCATCACGTAGAAGATAATAATTCACCCCTACGATCATCAGATCATAAGCTTTTGAGCATTCCAGATCATCATCAATATCTGCATTGTCATCATACATGTCATAACGGAAAACCAGTTCTGCATCAACTTCTGTATAGGCTTTGATATTGAATATCGGCATGATTGAGATAACATTGACAGTCAGATCAGTTTCTACAACACCCAAAGTATCAACCCAGCTTTGGCTTGTACTGGTTTTAGTGAGATACTGAGCCCAAAGATCGAAGCCTTGCAGCATATTGAATCTTACAAATCCAGTCATCCTGTTATCATCTACATCATAATCAACATACTCTCCAAGTGTATCCAGATAAGTGCCTTCAGCAGGTTTCATGTAATATGAACCTCCCAGAGTGATACCCTTAACTGGAATTAAGCGAAGATCGGCTGATAAAGCCATTTTTGTATCAATATCACTACCTGCTTTTGTGTAGCCTTCGCCATTATAGGCTGCTACATGATATTCACCCATACCCATGGGGATTTTTCCGCTGATACCCATTCCATAATCAAGTGATGACACAAAGCCATATTTATCAGTGGGATTCAAATCTATAGTTGTATAACCCCAGTCATATACAGTGCCAAAATAAGTCTTCATTAAACCAAAAGTAAAGGTGGCATCTTTCCATAAAAAATCAGTAAAATCTACATAAGCAAGCTTGATCTTCAGTCCAGCTCCATTATTGCAAACATCGGCTACTTCGTCTTCAGATAATTCAATTTCACTATCTTCACGGCTAAAGAAATCCACGGCAAACTTACCTGTGATGCGATCTGTGAATTTATGCTCAATCCCCAGAAGACCTCTGTTCAATGACAGACTGTTCTGCAGAGCATCATCTTCACCATCTACCATTAAATAAGTCCAGCGACTCCATAACTCCATACTTAACTTTGTCTCTGCGTTAGCTACACCAGCTAACAAAACAACAAAAATTAATAACACCAAAACTCTTTTCACATTAACCTCCAAATTTAGTATGATTTAAGTTTTAATTTACTATTTTCTCGTCAAGCTACATTTTTCCCCAAGAGCATTCTCAGCTTAATTCCACTTTTTTCCTTCTCATAATTTAAGAAATGTTTGACAATAAAACTGAATATATTAAATATCAATTAAAGAAATATATAAGGAATAGCTAGAATATGGAACCTGAATATCTGTTCGATAATAAAATTTGCCTCGTCATCTATAAAGACTCAATTGACTTTGAGTTCTGTCAAAATCATAGCCTCATCAAAAAACAGTATATCACTCAGTCAGACATCTTTGTTCTTGATCTTAAACAGGTTTCCTTTATTGATAGTGCCGGAATTGGCAACCTGGTGGGAATTTTCCGCTCTCTTGATGCCCAAAGCAAAAGCCTCTGCCTGATTAATATCTCACCAAATATCCGGAAAGTCCTGCAAATCTCCGAAATTGAACATATCTTCCCCATTTTCAATTCGCTGCAGGATGCCAGATTTCACTATCTGGGCAGCTCTGCTCCCTAACCTGTTTTCACGATCCAATATTCATTGATTCCCCAAAAATCTCGCTTGACCTGTTCTCCTGCCTCTTCTGCTCCATGACGACTGTACTTGCCATCTAAGCGTAAACGATAATAGGTTTCTCCATCTTTCACAAATTCACTGATCACGGTGCGAACTCCCTTCTTAAGCATCATTTCCTGCTGCAATTCCACTGCATAACGGTCTGTTAATGATAATACCTGCACCGTAAATACCTTGGCTCCTGTATCTAATGGTTTCTCCGGTATCACTTCTACGGTTTTTACTTCTTCAACTTCTTCTTTCTGAACCGGCTCAGGTTTCTCAGTTTCTGCGATCTCTCTTGCCTTCTGCTCTATTAAAGTCTCTGCTTTCTCTTTTTTACCGCAACCGGATAGCAGTACTATAAATCCGATTAACAGTATCATCAGGATTGTTTTTGTATATCTCATTATCACCTCCATTTACTTAAGATTGAATCTCACTTTTATCTTATCATAGTCAAGTTTTTTCCTACTTTTCTGTTCCATAAAAGAAAAAACCCGCAGAATTTTATTCCTGCGGGATATTTTGTTACATCTTTGTATCGATATCTTAAGTTCTAATCTATCAGCTTCAATATGTCATTACTGCGATTGATAAATTGCTGCAATTCCTTGCCATTGAACTGCTTCTGCTCCAATAATGCCAGCTCATGCAGATAATTGATCAACAATTCCACTTTGGCAGTTTCATTTCTGTCCCGCAAAACAAGTACTTTCTGCACAACCTCGTTTTCGGCATTTACCACTAAGGTGTGATGACGCAGCATATCAAAGCCTTCTCCCGAGAACATGGTGTTCATCTCCTGCATCCTGCGCATCTGTTCATCAAAAACGATCATTGCCGGAATATCGCCGGACTTGAGATATTTCACTTTCGTTGTAACTTCCAGATAGGCTTTCTTACGCAGCTCTGACCAACCTTCTCCAAGCTGTTCCTGTTCCTGTGCACTTAAATCAAATATGCGGATATAAGTGAAATCATTTTCGTTTCGCAGATGTGGGGCTAACACATCGATTGATTCGGGATGCTTCTTGATAAATTCAGCATAGTCTTCTTTACTGAAACTTGCTTCCACTCCCGGATTCAATGCCTTGTCAAAGATGTCCTGTAAACGCTCACTGCTGGTGCGACCTTCGGCATCTGCCTCTTCGGTCTTATCAGTTTCCACCAGATTATCATTGATCTCACTATCCACCCGTACAAATTTTACCTTGCTCTCATCACCTTCCAGCTTCTGGAATACATGATTATCGATCACAGAATCGCTGTAGATCACTTCCAGTCCCTGTTGCTTCATCATCTCTATATAGCTCACCTGCAAGTCTTTGCTGCTGGCATAATACACTTTTTTATCTTCACCTTCCTGCTGATTGCGGTCTAAATATTCCTGCAAGGTCACCCAGTCATCATTGCTGCTTTTAAAGATCAGATAATCTTTCATGGCTTTCATGAATTTGTCATCAGTTACAAAACCATATTTGATGAAATTCTGAATGTCTTTCCAGAATCCTTCATAACGCTCCCGGTCACTCTCAAATACTCCCTTTAAACTATCAGCTACCTTCTTGACTATATAGCCTGTGATCTTTTGAACTTCTTTGTCATTCTGCAAAAAACTTCTGGATACATTTAAGGGTATATCAGGAATATCGATCCCGCCTTTCAAAAGCATCATAAATTCCGGGATGAAATCCTTTAGATTATCTGCTACAAACACATTATTGCAATAGAGGTTCACACTGCCACGATTGATATCAAGCTGATTGCTGATCGCCGGAAAATATAAAATACCCTTCAAATTAAATGGATAATCCACATTCAAATGCAGCCAGAATAACGGATCCTTCCAGTCATGATACATCTTCTTATAATATTCTTTATATTCCTCATCAGTTACATCTTTAGGCTGCTTGTTCCATAAAGCTTCCGTCTGATTTACCGGCTCTTTCTCCTGATTGATATAGATCGGGAAGGGCATGAAATTGCTGTACTTCTCCACTAATTCCCGCAACTTGCTCTCTTCCAGATACTCTTCGCTTTCGCCGTTCAAATATAACGTTACTGTGGTGCCCACTTCTTTACGCTTACCAACATCAGTCTTGAATCTGATATCACCTTCACATTCCCAGTATGCCGGCTCTGAACCCTCTTCACAGGATAAACTATCTATCGTCACTTTATCTGATACCATAAAGGTGGAATAAAATCCTAATCCAAAATGTCCTATTATCGCATTTTGTTTCTCTTTGTATTTATCTACAAATTCTTCTGCTCCCGAAAATGCTATCTGATTGATATATTTCTTCACCTCTTCACGTGTCATCCCAATACCATTATCTATCACCTGAACTGTCTTGGCTTTCTTATCCGTCTTGATAGTGATCTTCAGCTTGTCTGCTTCCAGCTCCGGCTCCATTGCCAGGCGCTTATTCATCGCATCTACTCCATTAGATATCAGCTCACGTAAAAATATGTCATGCTCCGAATATAACCACTTCTTTATGATCGGAAAAATGTTCTCTGTATGGATCGATAACTTGCCATGACCCTTCTTCTGCTCTGCCATTTTGACTCTCCTTTTCTCTTAATTTATTATCTTATCCCCTTTTCCTCACCCCCACCAGCTTGTCAAGTACTTTTTAGCAGTCCGATCAATTGATTGCTAACTATGCCCGGAGTCTAGCATCGCCGCGATTGCCGGCACTACATTCTTTTTGAGGTTTTTGTGCTTTTCGTTGTTAAATTGTCTTAATTTGCCTTTCGGCAAACCCGGAATCCTAAGTAATTCAAATAATGCACCGGCACGCCATTAAACCGAAATGAATTGCTGAGCCCGGAGCATTTCCAGCTCCCGCCCCGCACCGACCGGGAATGGCATTCTTCTCCCCCCACTGGATTGACCTGCGGGAAAGCACTATATTTTCCATACCAGTCATTGCACCATTCATTGACGTTGCCACTCATATCGCAGATACCCAGCTCGTTAGCCATTAATCTGCCTACTTTATGAGTATGCCTGTTTGCATTCCAGTAATTCCAGCCCACAAAAAATACTATATTACTGCCGGAATATTCATATCCATGGCTTTTATTACCGCCTTTCGCCGCATATTCCCATTCCGCTTCCGTAGGCAGCCTGTAACCATCCGCAGTAAAATCGCAAATTGTGAAATCCCGCTTTTCTCCCCAAAAATCATTATTAGAGCCTAAATAGGGTTGTCCATTTCTCAAGTAATCGTCCCAGTTGTTTTCTCCCGCTATGATATAACATCTCTGCAGACCCTCTCTATCGCTCAACCTGTTACAAAATTCCACTGCCTCATACCAACTCACGTTGTAGACCGGATAGCTATCTCCTTCCCCGGCATCATAATCCTTATCTAATCCCATCACATCGCGATACTGCTTCTGTGTAACCTCATATTTGCCTATATAATAATCAATTAGCGTTACTTCATGCTCGGGGCTTTCCTCTTTATAACCTCCATTTGCACCCATTATAAACGTCCCGCCTTCCACAAACACCAACTCCATAAAGTCTTTTCTGGTTTCAGCAGAACCACCCGAAGTGTTTACCAGCAGCAATACCAGACCCAGAATAATTAACCTGGTCCCTCTTCCCTTCACACTCTCTTACCTCTCATTCCCAGATGCTTATGCATCGCAATTACTCCATTAGATACCTGTTCACGTAAAAATATGTCATGCTCCCAATATAACCACTTCCTCATGATCAGAAAAATGTGCGATGTCTGGATCCACAGCTTGCCATAACCCTTTTTCTGCTCTAACAAATCGCCTCTCCTTTTCTCGTAATATATTATCTTGTAACCCTTTACCTTATCACGCTCTACCTGTCAATCGCTTTTTAGTAGTCTGGCAGGAAGATTGCCGATTATACCCTCTTTATCCTTGATCCGTAGCTTAATCTTTCCAGATTAAGCCTGGAGTTTGGACATTTTAGCATCCACATAAGTAGGTTATAAAAATAAAATTAATAATTTAGTTGACATACATACTGGCTTAAATTATTTTGTCTCCAATATTATGGAGGTTATTATGGAAAAGAAAAAGAATGTTAT
>JAIPGP010000005.1 GCA_021735645.1 Candidatus Cloacimonadota bacterium | reverse complement strand
ATTTAGCCACTATTTGAATAAAATATTTTATACCCAAAAAAGCAATCCATTGTAAATTATACCTTTATGATTTCAGGTATATGGTTAGATTCTGCAAAATTGATGAAAAAGAAAATTTAGTGGTAAACTTGGGTTAACTCCCACAGCATCATTAAAACTTGCTATTTCGCCTCTTCTCCTCTTCTCCCCCTCATTCTCTCCGTTGTCACAGTCATGAAGTCTCGTAGTCTATCCCTCTAACCCTCTAACCCTCTAACCTTCTAACCCTCAATCCCTCCCTCCCTCATTCTCTCCGTTGTCACAGTCCTGCAGTCTCGTAGTCTATCCCTCTAACCCTCTAACCTTCTAACCTTCTAACCCTCACCCCCTCACCCCCTCAATCCCTCTTTCCCTCTTTCAGTCATGAAGTCACGTTTTCGTGTAGTCGTGTTCTCTGCGGCTCTGTGGTAAAAAACTCTTACATTACATTCTTTCGCGGCTTTCGCGGTTTTCGCGGTTAAATAATTCTTACATTACATTGCATTATCCCCGAGTCTCAAGTCACGGTTTAACAATTCTTAAAAATATTTTCTATTATATCCGATGGTATTATAGACCTCGTCTCCCGCTGCTCTGCCAGTTTCTCTGCCGTAGTACCCAGCACCCAGGACGCAGCAATCCCTGCCTCTGCCATATCCAAGCCCTGCCCAGCAAAACTGCTGATTATCCCGCTCAAAACATCGCCACTACCCCCCGTAGCCAGTCCATCATTACCACTGGCAATGAAATAAAGCACCCTGCCATCACAAAAAATCGTAGTAGAACTCTTCAATAGCACCATTAACTTGTTTTTCCGGCAAAAATCCATAAGTACATTGGCAGGATCAGCCAAAATGTCCTTTACATTAATACCGCTCAGTCTGGAAAATTCGCCAATATGAGGAGTGATAAGCACTTGTTTCCCAGATATATCTTGCAGCAGTTCCGCTCTGCCACTCAACAGATTCAAACCATCTGCATCGATTATTAAAGGTTTATGCCACTTATGTACCAGCAGTTCCAGTATCTGAAAGGTTTTTTCACTTATCCCTACGCCCGGTCCAAACAGAACTACGTCAAATTTAGCTAACTGCTCCTCAAATTCGGATAGATCTGTCGGTATCACTTTCGTCATCACTTCCAATAATTGGATTTCAAAGATCAATTCCATACCCTGAGGATGAAATAGCGTGATCAAACCGGCTCCACTGCGTAATGCTGCTCTGGAAGCCAGCACTGCTGCTCCGGAATAACCCGGTGAACCGGCAATTATAGCTATTCTGCCATAATTCCCTTTATGAAAATAACCCTTACGCTCTGGTAATTTTACTGTGTTTAACGTTACCAGCCTGCCAGCAGGTTTATGTTTTTCTATTACTTCCGGCGGCATGCCAATATCTATAACTTCTATTTTACCCGAATAGCTCTTGCCAGCTCCCAGCACTGAACCATATTTCACGGCTGCCATCGTTAAAGTGTGATCTGCTTCTATGGCAATCTCTGCTTTACCGTTATCTGCATTGATCCCACTGGCTATATCTATCGCTACGGTCAGCCTGGATTTCTGGTTAATTTCTTTGACCAATTCAGCTATCCAGCCCCGAATACTCCCTTTGAAACCCACTCCAAATATGGCATCTATCACCATGCCATATCCTTTGATATCTATTTTAATATCCTGCCAGTCCTGATAACTTAAACATATATTCACTGCTATCCCCATCTCCAGGCAGGCAGCATAATTCTCCCGGGTTTCTGGCGTCATCTTATCAGGTTTTCCAGTCAAAACAATCTGTACATCGCAGCCCCATAACTGCAAATATCTGCCAATCACAAAACCATCACCACCATTATTACCACTGCCGCAAAAGATAATTATCCTCTCAGCCGCTGTCAATATATGATCCCGAATGTATTCTGCACTGCCCCTGCCAGCATTTTCCATTAATACTTTGCCAGGTATCCCCATTTCATCAATTGTATATCTATCACAGTCATACATCTCCTGCCTTGATAATAAATACATTATCCCTCCTGATTCCTGACTGGTAAGATTATCTCAAAAGTAGTTCCTTTTTTCAGGTCACTCTGCAATATCCTGATCTTGCCTTCATGATATTCCTCAATTATCCGCTTCGCCAGACTCAAGCCCAGTCCCCAGCCCCGCTCTTTGCTCGTTACTCCTGCCAGAAATACCCGCTGAAACATATTACGCGGTATTCCCTTTCCTTCGTCACTTATTCGCAATTGCACACTGCTGTCACGCAAGACAGAAGTCAGGATGATCCTGCCGCTCTTGCCGGTCATGGCATCTATGGCGTTTTTGATCAAATTCTCCAATGTCCACTTGATCAAATCTTTATCAATTAGCAACTTCAAATCATGTATCTCACTAAAATAATATATGCTTATCTTATTACTGCCCTGTGGCACCCGCGAACGAAAATACCCCACTGTCTCATCAATTATCTCATCTAAGACTGTTTCCTGCAGCTTAATAGTAGAACCTACCTTGCCAAATCTGGAAGCTACATTCTGCAGACGATTTACATCCGTTTCTATATGACCGATATATTCCAGCAATTCCTGCGACTCACCCTGCTCATTCCGTCCTTCCAGCCTGCTGCGCATAATACTCAGCCAGCCCAGCAGCGAGGAGGTGGGCGTACCAAACTGATGGGCAGTTTCTTTAGCCAGTCCTATCCAGAGCTGATTCTTTTCATTTCTCCGCATATAACCCAGGGCAAATGCTCCCACAGAAATAAATACCACCACTAAAACGCTTGCCACAAAAGGCATGAACCGCAATTGCTTCATGGAGCTTGTCTCACCAAAATAGACATAACCTATCAGGTCTTTCTTATGTTTGCTCTTATAAAGTAGAATATAGCTGCCCCGCTTATGAAGCTTTTTTACCATCTTTTGCAGCTTCTCTTTCTCAGAATCCACCAAACCAGAATAATTTATCGACTCCACATTGATGTTTTCCCAGGAAAAGGGAACTTGTAAACTATCACAGAATATTATGGGATAATCTATGGAGGGTATTATCTTGGTCATGAAATAATCCGTTAAAAAGTTCTCCAGATTCACATTATCCGGCAAGCCGATGAACTGTGCATATAAATCCGGCACTACAGATATATCCCGTTGAATGTCTTTACTCAATAAATTGGTAAATAGCAGAAAACCAAGTAATATCACGATACTTCCAATAATAAAATACAGCTTTATTATATTGGAAGTACTATTTTTCAGTATCTTTAACTGTTTCCCAAACTTCATCTAACTGCTCAAGGCTGCTGTCATGCATCTTTTCTTTTCTGCTTTTATAAATTTCTTCCACCTGGCGAAATCGTCGCTCAAATTTCCGGTTTGTGCCCGATAAAGCACTTTCGGCGTCTATGCCCAGCTTGCGGCTCAAATTCACTACTGTAAATAGTAAATCACCCAATTCTTCCATTATATGCTCCTGATCTCCGCTTTCTATAGCTTCCTTCAGCTCTATCACCTCTTCATCAAGCTTCTCAAATACCTGACCATGATGATCCCAGTCAAAACCTACGGCTGCCGCTTTCTCCTGCATCCGCTGAGCTACAATCAATTTCGGCATCCCCTGCGGTACTCCCTCCAAGGCGGATTTGCGAAATGTCTTCTCTTTCAGCTTGATCTGTTCCCAGTTCATTTTTACTTCTTCAGCATCTTTCACGATATCAGTGCCAAAGATATGGGGGTGACGACGCACCAGTTTATCATTGATACCCTGCAAGACCTCTGCCATTGTGAAATCGCTGTCCTCTTCCGCTATCCGGCTCTGCATCACGATATGCAGCATCAAATCCCCTAATTCTTCCCGTAAATCCTGCATATCTCCGTCTTCGATCGCTTCTATACCCTCATACAGCTCTTCAATAAAATTGGGTACTAAACTGGCATGAGTCTGCTTCTTATCCCAGGGACAGCCACCTTCCGGCTTTCGTAAGTCTGCCACGATCTGCACCAGCTGATCAAATTCCTTCATTCAAGCTCCTGTTAATTGATTTGCACTATTTTTAACTTCTATTCTTCCACGTCAATCTCAAAATCAAATTCCGGTTCTGCATCTTCTATTCTTTCCCCAGCTTCCATCTCGGCAAGTTTCTGACGCATCTTCCGGCTCCGGCGAATATAGCCGATAATAAATAACAAAGGAAATAACAGCCAGATCATCCCGCTAAGTGCCAAAATGATTTCCGACCGGAAATGAGTCTTACAATACTCCTCAAAAAACAGTGAAAAATCTAAAGCTGTATATTTAAAACTACGCAAAAATGAAGCATTGAATTGTCCACTATCTTCGGCAAAATCCCATAAACGGTAAAATTGACCTGATTTATTAATAGATAAATATCTCACTGCTAAAGCTGATTTAGCGTAAAACGATTCCCATTCTATCCGGTTGACCGGATAATTCTGCCGCATTTCTGATAAGGGCATGGTATTACCAAACAAATAATCCCTTGCTAAACCCAATTCCCGATTATGACTGAAATCATTACTGAAATACACCGCCATCCCTTCATGAAACCACAAGGGCGCATTACTGAAATAATGGAATACATAACTGTGAATATATTCGTGCAGAAGTATTTTATTTAATTCCTGATACCGCAGGTTATCTCGAGGACTACGAATATATATGGTATTTGTACTATGCCGGTAAATCGCCTGCGAAAATTCCTGGATTCCGCTGCTGCTCTGCAGAAAACTCTCATATTCTTTCTGGTCAGCAGCAATGATTATATGCGTCTCAAGTAGGGGATAATGACCTATCTTCTTCTGAAAATCTCCTATATCTGCTGCTAATTTCTCGCCCAGTTCAGCAGCTAATCGCCCATCTCCCGCCGTGTATTCCAGATAAATATTATCATAATTCTGCACCTCTGCCAAACAAGGCAAAATCAGCAGTAGTAATAATAATATCGCTATCTGTTTCACTGCAGCGACTCTATTCTTCCTCGCTATTTAAAAAATGCTGCTCGATTTTCTGGAATATTATATCTGCCAGATCTTGCTTCTCTATTAATTCCAGACTGGGTACCACATCCTTTAATCCCTTCACTTTAGCTCTAATCACGGCATGAGATGGATCATAAAAGGCTGTCATCATGATCACCTGAATATCATTATCGGTTTCCTTGATCTTATTATAAAGCTCACAACCATCCATATCAGGCATCATTACATCTGTGAGCACTGCATTTATACCACCCTGACGGATCCTGCGTAAGGCACTAAAACCATCATAGGCTGTCTCTACTGTAATATTCTTATACTGTTTACTGATCCTTAACTGCAAACCTCGAACATTTATTACATCATCATCAACTATTAACAAATTTATCTTCTTTTCTTCTTTCATGGCTTTTCCTTATTTAATAAATATTCCGCTAACTGCTGCCGTGCTGTTTCATGACATTCCAGCAGCTTCTCCGGTATCTGATGAATCACTTCATTAAAAACTATCCAACGCTCATCAAGCTCAGATTTATCGACTGCAAATAATTCATTTGGCTGATATTCCTGCTTCACTCTGTCTAATATCCTGCCATCTATCCGCGTGATCAATCCTTCAGCTATTTCTATCTGCTTGCCATTGTAGTCATAATGCATATTTAAGTGCTTGGTTACCAGTAAAAAAGCTATCTGATGATAAAAACTGGTCAATATCTTCTCCTGCTGACGCACAGCTTCCGCTTCACTAAAACGTAAAGCATCAAGCAGCTCATCTATTTCTAACTTCACTTTTTCAAGGTTCTCATGCCGGGGCAGTAAAAAATAACGGGTAAGCTCTGCTGATAGATTATCCTGACCGGTTACGCAATATCCCTGACACTTTCCTGCCTCCATCAATTCACAGGGAAAACTCTCTCCAGGACAGCCCGGAGTCCCAAAATACTCGCCTGAACTGTCTATCACATCATGCAGAAAATAACGGCTCCGAAATGGTCCCACATAAAAATAATCATGTATTGTTGTACTCTCCACCTTAATAAAGGGCACTTTCACAAAATTTATACCCAGATATACATAATCATCATAATACCTGATCATCCGGTTAAATGGAGGAGCGTATTTCTGTACCAGAGCTTTGAAGCCCAGAAGAGCGGCAAATACCTTGCCCGTCTCCCAATATCCCACTTTATCACAACGCTCCACTAATTCACCCTGATTCTTATCCTCTATATCTTCCAGAAAATATACTCCCAGATATACTGATATGTTGCTGGTCATGCTGCACATCAGCATCTTGCCTTCACCAAAAAACGCTACAACTCCAGCACTTTCAGGTAATTTTACCCCACCAGTCTCTAAATTCTCTTTTAATATCTCTTTCATAAATGCAATCCCTTTGACTGGTTGTTTATATGTCAACTTTTATGAAGTTATTCAACATCAACTTCCTGAATCATATCTTTATCATTTCCTCTAACGTATCACTGCCATCCCAGAGAATTAATCATTATTATCATTTTGCTTCTTAATCTCCCAATAGGTCTTATAGGACTTATAGGTCCTATAGGTCCTATAAGTCCTATAAACATTATAACCAGCTAATTTAGCATCATTTAGCCAATAACGCAACCCTAAGGCAGAACAACAAAGCACAATCTAACATTTTTTTGTTAGATTGTGCTTTGTTGTTTTACCTTATAGCTGGCATATGGGTGGTGATGATACGGGTGTTATGGGGAGAATAGGGTGAAAATATTGATTTTTATTGGGGATCAGGGGTAGTTTGGGATCAGAGGTAGAGAATATGGGTAGAAGTTTCGTGAAGATTGCGGGGGAGGATGGTAGATTTTATGTCAGCAGCTTCCAGCAGTTTTTTGATATAATCAAGTACGGGGAATTCGGTATGGAAGTGTCCGGCTTCTATGAGAGGCAAGGGACTATCGAGCATACTGTGATAGCCAAATTCACCAGAGAGCATAAGGTCAGCGCGGTTTGAAGCTGAGGCGATGAGGCTGCTGCCGCTACCGCCGCAGAGGGCAATTTTTTGGATAACAGTCTCAGGTTTTTTGTTTGCCAGCCAGACTTTGATCGCGGGAGTCTGGAGGGTTTCTTTAGCAATACCGGCAAAATCCGAGATAGTTATGGGGTCAGGTAATGAGCCAATAACGCCTAAACCGTAGAGCTTATTCATTTGTTTTTGGGGGTATACAGCGTAAACCGGGTCAGGAGCGGGGTGATGTTTATGGATAGAGGCAATGATCTTATTGAGGTCAAAGCTGTCGCAGAAGAATTCCAGTTTGATTTCTCCTGTAGAGGGGCTGTAATTAAAGTTACGGGCTCCGGAAATCTGCAGTGCTTTAGTAAGATCATCCAGAGCGGCAAGTGGGGAATAGACCGCTACCTGAAAGAGATCGCTGCCAATCGAGGAAGAGAGGATTTCCAGGTCATTCAGGCAAAATAATTCAGCCAGCTGGTGATTAACGCCCTGGGGCGTGATATCGAGATTCGTGTGAGCGCTAATTACCGCTATCTCGTTTTTGATGAGCTTAAGGTAGAGCGGATTAGTGATTTTTTTTAGAGGCCGGAAGATAAGCGGGTGATGAGAAATAATCAGGTTTGCATGGAGGCGGATAGCTTCATCCACGCATTGAGGAGTGATATCGAGGCAGAGGAGGATATTTTTTATTTCACTGGCAGCATCTCCGAGCAGAAATCCTACATTATCCCAGTCATAAGCCAGGGCAGGTGGCGCGAAATCGTGCATTATCTTGATCAGGTTGCTAACAGTTATTTTCCTGGGCATTTTCAATCCTTTGATACATTTCTATCACCTTATAATAATTAAAGCCGCGTCTGGCGAGATATTCGCAGACTTTTGTCTTTCTTTTTTCTGGTTCCAGATTTTGCCAGCGCTGGTAAAACTGGTCAACAAGTTTTTCCAGCACCTGGTATTGAGTTTCCTGATCATATATCTGGAAGAGGAATTTATCGATGAGGAGGGGCGGGATTTTTTTTTCATAAAGTTTATTTTTAATTTCCGGCAGGCTTTTTGCTCTTTCGATGAGTGATTCAATGAGCAGAATGGCAAATCTTTCGTCATTAAGGTAATTATAGCGGCAGGCTTTGTCAATAAAATCTTCTACAATATCAGGAGCCAGGGGCAGGTGGGTAAGATGCATTCTGCTTTGTGAAACAGTTCTTTCCTGAAAAGCCAGCCAGTCCAGGAATTTGAGCCAGGCGTCGCTGACAATTTGAGTTTTCAGGGCTTCCGCTAAATCGGGCTCGATTTGAATTTCCTGATCAGGGAGCAGAGAGAAATTTCTGAGAGCCTTATTAGATAAGACTCCCAGAATTTGTTCATCAATCTCGACAAGAGCAGAGAATTTACTTTTTGGCTTTGTCCTTAGCATCATCATCCTGGGAGACAATTCCTAATTCCTGTTTAATCTGGTTTTCTATTTCAAGGTATTTTTCCGGATTCTCGTTGAAAAATTCTTTCACTTTTTCAGCTCCCTGTCCCAGTTTAATATCTCCGCAAGAATACCAGGAGCCGCTTTTAGTAACGAGTTTATAGGTCACGGCAAGATCGAGGATAATATCAATTTTAGAGATGCCTTCGCCAAAAATAATGGGGAATTCAACTTTTTTGAAGGGAGGTGCAAATTTATTTTTCACTACTTTCACGCGGACAGTATTTCCTACGATTTCATCAGCGACGCCCACTTTTTTAATAGAACCTATTTTGCGAACTTCGAGGCGCATGGAAGCATAAAATTTGAGGGCAACCCCACCGGTGGTAGTCTCGGGATTCATATAAGAAGGAACGCCGATTTTCATGCGGGTCTGGTTAATAAAGATAACGGCAGTATTTGTTTTATTGATGATGCCAGTAAGTTTACGCAAAGCTTGAGACATCAATCTTGCCTGCAGACCCACGTGAGAATCTCCCATGCTGCCTTCGATTTCTGCTTTAGGCACCAGTGCAGCGACAGAATCCACTACAATGAGGTCAATGGCATTACTGCGTACGAGAGTTTCCACGATTTCCAGAGCCTGTTCACCGCCATCAGGTTGAGATATGAGAAGGTTATCAGTATCAACTCCGATATTTTTGGCATATATCGGGTCTAAGGCGTGTTCGGCATCGATGAAAGCAACGATACCATGCAATTTCTGGGCTTCGGCAACCACGTGCAAGGCAATAGTGGTTTTACCGGAAGCTTCGGGACCATAGATTTCAGAAACCCGTCCTCGAGGTATGCCACCCACACCCATGGCAGCGTCCAGACTAAGTGCTCCAGTAGGGATCACATTAACATCAATATGGGGTTTTTCGCCCATTTTCATAATCGTGCCGGAGCCGAATTGTTTTTCCAGTTGGCTCATAGCGGTTTTGAGTGCAGAATTTTTGTCTTTTTCATTCATAATATAATCTCCTTAGAAATAGTTACAAGGTAAGAGAGAACAGAGGTTGATAGATGGGACCCTGAGGTTTGAGAATGCTCTTGAACAGGGTCAGTTTATCCGGTGAAAAACTTGTATGGTTGATTTTATATTTCATAACAGTGTCAATCAGGGCAGGTTGCAGAGCAGCTTTGATTCTTGCCAGAGTAACGTGGAAAACCAGAGGTTTACGGTCTAATTTATAACCCAGGCTGGCAATAGCGTCATTCATGCGGTGCTGAGCTTTGATCAAATCATTTGATTTTGACTGGTAATTTACCCATAAAACGCGAGGTTTGGCAGCAGGAACAAGCTGCAGGACAGGCAGAGATAATTGGAGAGTATTTAAATCCGCACAATTTTCCGTGATGATCTGCTCAATATCCGGCAGGTGAGAAGCGCTGATATCACCCAGAAACTGGAAAGTGATATGCAGGTTTTGCGGTTCAACCCAATTAACAAACCTTTGATCATATTGCTGCAACTGCTGAGAGACAGTGGCAAGCTGTTTACGGATCGGGCTTGGGAGTTCCAGAGCAATAAAGGCACGCATAAATTATTGAGACCTTTTGTAGCCAATATTACGCAGGAATTGTTTACGTCTGGTAACATCGCTATCAAGTTCAACACCTTTAGGTGAAGAGCCGTCTATCACGCCCAGTACTCCACGACCCTGCTCTGTTTCAGCCAGAATCACCTGCACGGGATTAGCAGTGGCACAATAAATGGCAACAACTTCCCGGCAGGCTTTCACAGAGGGCAGGACATTAATAGGGAAAGCATTTTTGAGAATGATCAGGAAAGTATGCCCGGCTTTGAGTCTTTTCTGGTTTTGCATAGCCATTTCGATCAGTTCCGGATCAGTACCTTCTTTGCGGATCAGACATGGACCAGATGCTTCATTGAAAGCGAGCCCGAATTGAATGCCCGGAACACAATTGATAATAGCTTCGTAGAGGTCTTCCACCGTTTTGATGAAGTGAGCCATCCCGTAGATAATATTATACTCCTCCGGCACATTGATAGGTTCAATAATCGTCTTCATACTACATTACCATCCTTTAGTTTTGGGATACGAGTCCCATTTCAGGGAGAACTTAAAACATAATAGAATTTTTTTTAATTAATCAAATAGGTCAATAAGAATTATTCACAAACGGGATATATATAAAGAAAAAGACCGCTATGCGGTCTTTATCTTTATACTACTTTTTTTACCTTATTGGCTTTCAGGCAAGCCGCACACACTCGAACGGATTTGACAACACCGTTAAAGTCAGCTTTCATTTTCGTAAGGTTTGGGTAGAATCTTCTTTTTGTTGCATTCAGAGAATGACTTCTATTATTGCCAGTCAAAGCTCTTTTTCCGCAAATATCACATACTCTAGACATAATTCACCTTCCACATAATATTCTGTTCAGCCACAAAATTGATAGGGCAGATTTCTGGCAAGTAAATTCTATAAAAATAAAGATTTTGTGAAAAAATATGCTAATCAGGAGATATTGCTTAGTATATCTTAGAGATTTTTATTGCAGGGTAAAGGGCAGTTTTTAGTCTTAAGTATCAGAGAGCAGGAAAATGAAAGAAAAAATATTAGAAGAGATGATGAAAAACGAAGGTAAGAAGGTATTTAATATGATACTGAGAATGGTACGACAGCGTCAGGAAGCTGAGGATTTGTATCAAGAGGTGTTCACCGCCTTTTATCACAATCTGGGAAAAGTGCAGCCTGTAGCCTATAAATCATATCTGTACCGGATTGCTTATAACAAGACATTGAACCAGATAAAGTCCCGCCAGCGAGACCTGAAATTTATGCTGAAACAATTCAATCAGCCGGGTATAGAAGAAGATAGTGATCCTGAGCAGCGTAACATAATGATTCGAGAAAGTCTGGCACTCTTGAAACCTGAGGAAGCCTTATTAATAGAATTACAATTTTATCAGGGCAAGAGTTATCAGGAAATATCAGAGATAACCGGATACAGTGAAAGTGCAGTAGATTCCAGATTAGTGCGGGCAAAGCGTAAATTACGCGAGCTACTTGAGAGAAGGGGAATAAATAATTTGCAGGAAAAACAGTTTGCAGCTGTCCTGTAGTATAGAGGTAAGTGAAATGAAAGATAAAAAAGTAATAAGCCAGACAGATCAGCGATTAAGCGACTTCCTGTCTACCTATCAGGAGGAAGAGCTTACGGCAGAATTTCAAAGCAGAGTATTTAATAATGCAATAAATTCTTCACAATCACCTGGGATATTAAGAATAGCTCCCATGTGGAAACGCTTATCTTTGGCAGCTTCGGTTGCCGCATTTGCTTTAGGGGTGATCATGAGCAATCAGGTATTTTCTTCCAGCACGGAAAGTAGCAGCTGGAGTTTTGGAGACACGGGCTTATACAGCTATCTGGTGGAGGGGGAATAATGAAGAAAGAACTACTTTACCTTTTGCTGGTGATATCGCTGGCATTTAATCTTGCCTTTATTGGCATGTTTATCTGGCATCGCACTCATATACCATTTCCAGAAAGCCGACCAGATTTACCTCATATTCGGGAAAAGTTGCAGGGTCACCATGAGGAAATGGATGGATTTAGAAAAGGATTTATGGATGAAAGACGGGTTTTTATGGATTTTCTTAAAGGCGATGAATTCGAAGAAGCAAAAGCTGACAGCTTACTGCAATCGATGTTAAAAAAGCAGTTTAAGATGGAGCAGGCTTTAGGGAAAAAACTAATAGAAATGAAGAAAAACGGCGAGTTCACGGATGATAGATTTCCAGAACCGCCACATGAAAGAAGAAACAAACCTCAAAGGAGAAGAAAATGAGAAAGATTCTTGTAATTGCAGCAGTATTACTGGTAGCAGCCACGATATTTGCTATGAATCACGATAACCCGGGAAGGGATTGCCGTCAGGGCATGGGAAATGAGAGAATGGGTATGATGAACAGAGGTCAGCAGGGTAATCACGGCGATATGATGATGGGAATAATGCATCAGCTGGAATTAACCGATGCTCAGGAAGCGCAAATGAAGAGTCAGCGTGTGAAAATCGAGAAATCAGCTATCGATATCAATGCCCAGATCAAGAGCCTGGAAATAGATGCACGTGTAGCAATGGATGAAATGAATTTTAGTCAGATGAAAAAGGTATCTAATTCTATCTTTGATCTAAAGAAGGAATTAAAGAATTTACGCATCGATAATCAGGAGAAATGCTGGAATATACTCACTGCGGAACAGAAAGCACAGGCAATGGAACTTCGCAAGCAGCCAAAAGGGATGCAGCGAAGAATGAAAGATTGTGATGATGATGAGAAAACGGGTATACAGCGTCACGAGCGGCTGCGGGAACATCAGGATGATGACGACTAATTAGGGCCTAATCTAAATCAATAGAATCAGAAGAAGCAGGATCAATTTCCTGCTTCTTTTCTTTAATGAAAAGTAATTCTCTAAGCAGACTAAGCTTATTTTTTAACATTCTCTTTTTTTCTATTCTATCGCGATTTTCAGGGGTTAAACTGATAGCATCCTGGATATTTTCAATTTTGCTGACAAGCTTACTTTTTAATTCCTGAGAAGACAGATTTGATTCAGTTATTTCTTCTTCCAGATGAGCGGTGGAATGGGAAGCCATTTTTTTCCGGGCACCTTCGATGCTGTAGTTTTGTTCATGGAGCAGATATTTGATGGTTTTGAGAGTTTCAATGTCTGCCAGGGTGTAATTGCGTTTACCACTGTTATTTTTACGTGGTTTCAGCTTGGGAAATTCAGTTTCCCAGTAGCGTAAAGTGTGCCTTCTAATACCAAGCATTTTGGCAACCTCGCCGATCTGGTAGTAATGCTTAGGCATATTACCCCTTCCATAAATATTTTAAGATTAAATTAGATATTAATAAATAAGAGTCAATCTTTTTTTATTAATGCCCAGAGTAATAAGATTACCAGCATTGCCACAAGGATGTTTGGGAAAATATGAAAATACCTGACAAAGAGCGATTTCCCCTGGTAATCATAAATATCTGCTTCAATAGTTTCTCGAGTATAAATCTCCGATTTTGCCAGAATATCGCCCCGGGGATTTACGATCAAAGAAATACCTGTATTAGCGGAGCGGAAATACTGAGTCCGGGTTTCAATAGCTCTGAATTTGGTCATCATTGCATGTTGATACAAGCCGGCAGAATGATAGTACCAGGCATCATTAGTAAGATTGACCAGAAAAACCGGGTTCTGGGAAGCCATTTGGACATTAATCTCAGGGAAGGCGACCTCAAAGCATATTTGGGGTGTAAATTTCAAGCCTTCATAGTCATAATATCTAAATTCCTTGCCATATTCCCAATTCGCCTGACCTAATTCCACTCTATTGAGCACCGGTATCACACTAAGAAGTGGAATTCGTTCACCAATGGGTACCAGTATATGTTTGTAATAAGGTTTATAGGCGTATCCCGTGGAATCAAAGAGATTGCAGGAATTGTAATATAATGCTTCGTCATTCTTATCATCATAGATGTAATCAGGGAATCCCGCAAAAATTGCTTTTTTATGCTTTTTTACCATTCTATCAATAAAATTTTTGAATACAAAGCGGCGCATCACATAGCCTGGAATTGCTGATTCAGGCAATATCACCAAGTCGGTTTCAGCAGAAATTTTGCCGATATATTCATCATAAAGATTGAATGTGGTATCTCTATAAGCAGTTTTCCATTTGAGGTGCTGGGGAATACTAACCTGGACAATTCCTGCTCTGCGATGAGTGTTTTCCAGAGAAATTGTCTGGTAGCGCCAGTTCGAGTAGCCAGTCCAGGCAAGATGCAGCAGCAGCAGCCAGAGCAGGCATTTTTTTTTGTGCTGGGTAATAATCAGATAGATCAGCAGATTAGTGAGCATGATGTATAAAGATATGAGCGTGATCCCGCCAATTTCAGCAGGTTGCAGCAGAACCGTGTAATCCGCCAGAGAATAGCCGGTATAGAACCATGGGAAGCTGAATTGCCCGTAATTTTGAAGGTGCTCATAAGATAACCAGAGCAGGATAAATCCTAAATAGCGGAACTGATGTTTTCTGAGCCAGATGATTTTATTCAATTGAAAAACGATCAGGAAATAAAGACTGAAAAGCAGGATCATTGCCACAAAGCCCGGGATAGTTACCAGCGTAATCCAATGCAGAGCCGTTACGGTGTACACTAAGCTGAATATTACTGCCGCCAGGTTAACTTCTTTGTAATCCGGCTTGCGGTCAAAGAAATAAAGCAGCGGGATGAAACCGCAATAGGCTAAAAAGCCCAGATGAATCGGCAGTCTGGCTATACCTAAAAGAAAGGCTGAGAGAAGGGGTAATAACAATAATTTTTTATCTTTGAACATCATATTTAATCATTCCCACTAATAATTTATTGCCGTCAGAAAGAATAATTTCTGGAGATTGGAAAAAAACTTTCTGCCAGGGAGAGGTATTAACAGCAAATTTATTCTGCCCGTTCACCTGCTGCAGAAAGAAGCTGCCTGCACAATATACCTGCCGGTTTTCAATATAACAGTGACCTTTCTGCTCATCTACAACCTGTCCTAATCTGCTAAAAAAAACAGTAATATCATTTAGAGGCTCATAAACAGCTATCAGGTCATTATACAGTTCCAGGCTGGCAGGCTCATAAAATTGCATACTGCCAAAAGCTTCGAGTTCTTTACCCTTATAATTTAAGACAACAATTTCTTTACGTTTATCGCCATAGACATAAATTTTCTGGTCAAGTGCAACTGCCACCAGTAGAGGGCTCAAGTCAGCATCAATTTTAATAACAGCTCTCAATTCACCTTTCTCATCGAATTTCTTGAGACTTCGATCAGGGCTGTCCAGAGCAAAGATATCTCCATCGGGAGACAGGCAGATATCTGTCAGCTTCTGGAAATTTGCCCGGTCAAATCCCTCGCCGCCAATAGTATTAATCTGTTTATTTTGTTTGAAGATGTGGATTTTTTCTGTATTTGATTCCCAGATATATGTAACCTGCTTCAGGGAATTATAGCAAGCTTTTTCTACGGCAATATTAGTATTCAAAAGCAGTATTTCAGAAAATCCTGCCGGTCTGGCAGAGCTGCCGGAATTATAAAGTGTGCAGGCTGATAACCCGCAGATAAATAAAACACTAAATATCTTTTTCAAAATGCAGGTCTTTTAATTTTCCTTGAATACTGGTTCTTCCCTGCCAGGTATTGAATTCCAGAGAATAGGCAATTTCAATCATTTTACCTTTCTTAAGGAATGGCAGGTAATCTCCCAGATTAAAGCCGATTAAATCTAATTCACAGCCATCTTTCATGACTTTGAGTTTCAGATGATTTTTACCTACGCAGTAGGGATAGCCCACGATAGTAACCAGACTGGTAAAAAATACCGGTTTCATGTTTCCCGGTCCAAAAGGGGCAAACCGGTTTAGCCATTCGAGCAGGTTTTCATTAATTTCATAAAGCTCCAGCTTTGAATCTATCTTCAAGGGCGGCACCAATAATTCAGGTGAGATAACAGATTTCATATATTTAGTGATCTGGTTTTCAAAAGTATCGATATATTCGGCATAAATAGATAAACCGGCGGCATATTTATGTCCGCCAAAAGTATCGAGGCTGTCCTGAACATGGCTCAGAGCATCAAACAGGTCAAAATCTGCTATACTGCGTCCCGAACCGCTGCCAATGCCATCTTTAAAAGAAATCATCACAGCAGGGCGGTAGTACTTTTCTACCAGTTTGGAAGCGACAATACCAATAACTCCGGGATGCCACTCATCAGACGAAACCACGATGAAAAGTGTTTCTTCAATATTTTTATATTTTTCCTCAATTATCTGGCAGGCTTCATTAAAGGTGCGCTGGTCTATCTGTTGCCTCAGGGAATTCTGCTGCTCTATCTGCTGAGCCAGTTCACGGCTTTCAGTTTCATCATTGGAAACCATTAGTTCCACGGCAGTGAGAGCTGTGCCCATTCTGCCGGCAGCATTAATGCGGGGAGCAATGCCAAACACGATATCACCGGCATTCAGTGTCTTC
The DNA here is from genome assembly GCA_021735645.1 of Candidatus Cloacimonadota bacterium. Lineage (GTDB taxonomy): Bacteria > Cloacimonadota > Cloacimonadia > Cloacimonadales > TCS61 > Stygibacter. Next base: position 51,466 of record JAIPGP010000005.1, on the reverse strand, counting down.
TCTGTCAACCCTGCCAGGCTGATCAAGGCATTTAAGCCAATATTCTGCCTCTTGCACAGCCTGTCCATTCCAATAGCGGCAAATATTCTGTTTTCTCCCACCAGCGGCACTATATCGGCAATAGTCCCTAATGCCACCAGATCAAGATATTTATTGCACAATTCGTGAGTATCCACCCCCAGCTTGATATAAACAGCCATTAATAATTTATAGGCAACGCCCACACCAGCCAGTTCCTGACACGGATATATACTATCTGGCAGTTTGGGATTGATAATAGCCAGGGCATTCGGTAATTGTTCCTTGGGATTATGATGATCTGTGATAATTATTTCCATCCCCAATTCATTGATCGAGTCCACTTCACTGATAGAATTAATACCGCAATCCACACTGATGATCAGTGAGGTGCCGTTTTCTTTCAGCAGGTCAACGCCGGAAATTGAGAGTCCATAGCCATCGATCATTCTATGGGGAATATAGTAGTCAATCTGAGCATTCATTTTTTTGAGACCCAGATACAAAAGTGCGGTCGAGGTGGTTCCATCCACATCATAATCGCCATATATCGTAATCAGTTCGTTATTTTCTATTGCTTGAACAATGCGTAGAGCAGCCTTTTCCATATCTTTGAACAAAAAAGGATCATGAATACAATCCAGTTCGGGTTTAAAAAATAGATTAATTTCCCGTTCGGTTTTCAAGCCTCTTCTAATCAGCATTTCAGCAATCATGTCCGGGCAATGAAAATTTTCAACAATCTGCTTTTGGGCTTCTATATCAGATTCTGCCAGTGCATCAGCGATTTTCCATCTTTTCTGCATTATATTTCCTATTATTTTTCTCTGGTTCTGTCGGAGACGGTCATAAGCCGAATTCTGTTAATCACCTAACAAGTGATCATACATCTATTTCTCTAAGCCGAATATTGCTATTCCCAACCGGGACATTTAAGCCGGCTTAAGCTGCCTACCCGAAAGCAAACCGGATCGGGCAAATCCGGGTCCGAAGACTGCTTCCCTATTTGGCATTGCACCGGATAAGGCTTTCCGAGCATTCTGACTCACGTCAGAATCTGGCAGGCTCTTACTCTGCCATTTCACCCTTACCTTTCGGCGGTTTGTTTCTGTGGAGCTAGCTCCCCTTCACAAGGACTTCCAGTTAAGAAGTATCCTGCCCTTTGGTGTTCGGACTTTCCTCTCTCCCGCAAGCGGGACAGCAGATATATGATCCTCTCCGACAGTTTTCGATTATTCTTTTATATTCAAAACGATGAGGCGGCTGCAACTTTCACAAAAGATAATCTTTTCTCCTGCATGCAGCTCCACCATCACCTGGGGACGAATCATAAAGCCACATCCCCCACAACAATTACCTACATTATAAACTAACGCTTTTCTATTTCTATTCTTGATCAAAGTAACATATTTCTTCACTAAAGGTAGTGGAAGTCCTTTAGCAAGTTCTTTGCGTTCGCTTCTGAACTTTTCCATATCGATTTCCACTTCTTTGATCTCATTTTCCAGGCGTTTCTCATTTGCCTGTAATTCCTGTTCGGCAGATTTTAAATCCTGCTCGACTTTTCGTTTCTTTTCCTGCAGTTCATCGTAATTTTCCATCAGTTCCACAATCTCGTCTTCCAGTTCTTCATTCCGCTTTTCCAGGTGACTCACTTCTTTATTGAGTGCTTTGTATTCTTTATTGGTTTGGATTGTCAATAACTGATTTTGATATTTTGCCATCATTTCTTTATTAGAGCGAATTAATAATTCTCTGCTATCCTGTTCTTTCTTATTATGAATAATTGCTTCATTATTGTCTATTTTTTCCTGCTGGGCATCTGCTACATTTTTCTTTAAATTGCTCAACTGCTCGGGCAGTTTTTCTACAAGTACCTGTAACTTAGTGATTTCATCATCACGTTTTTGCATTTCAATTAAAATTTCTAATTCTTTTCGCATTATTTGCCCTCCTCAAATATCAAACTGATATCCATTGATTTGTAAGAATGGGTCATTAAACCGCTCGAGATAAAATCTACACCCGTTTTCGCAATTTGCGAAATTGAGGATAAATTCACATTTCCGGATGCTTCCAGCTCCACTTTGCCGTGAAATTTCAGCACGGCTGTTTCCATCTCGGATATGCTCATATTATCGAGCATAACTCTATCTACTCCACAGGATACTGCTTCCTGAAGCTCTTCAAGATTAGTTACTTCCACTTCCAGCTTATGGCTGCTGTCTGTCTGCCGCACCAGTTCTACTGCCCGGCTGATTGAGCCGGCAGCTAAGATATGATTTTCTTTCAGCATCAGCATGTCATAAAGCCCAAACCGATGGTTAAATCCACCTCCAGCCCGAACGGCATATTTTTCAAGCTGCCGCAATAGCGGAGTTGTTTTGCGGGTATCAAGCAATTTTGCCCGTTCGTCACCTATCTTTGCTACTAATTCGGCAGTGAGTGTTGCGATACCACTCATTCTTTGTAAAAAGTTCAATGCCACCCGCTCTGCCTTCAGAAGCGAAGCAGATGCCCCATAAATCCTGCAGATCACATCGCCTTTCTGCAGTTTTTCACTATCTTCTTTATAGCGGTCTATCCGCACCTGGTCATCAACCTGATAAAAAGTTTCACAGAATACGTCCAATCCGGCTAAAACACCTTCTGCCTTAGCAACAAGTTTCGCTGAGATCTCTTTGTTACCGAGCTTCAGGCTTTCGGTGGTGATGTCACCCTGAAAAATGTCTTCTTCCAGACTAAGTCTAATCAATTCGCTAATATTCATACAAGCCCCAAAACAAAAAAAGCATCCACCTTGAGAGTGAATGCTTTATGATTTATGCTTTCAAGAGCAATTATCGTGCTCTCTACCTTCATCATTATTCCCGTCTTATCTGCGGAATTAAACACCATATAAAATCCTTTATTAACTTTAGGGTCAGTAATTTCTCACTTCCCGATCTGTCAATTTTTTTTATCTCCGCTTTTTTATCTACCTCCCATATAATACATTTAACTGCATTACGCTACATTCTGCTATAAGTTTTCATCAACATGCAAGGTTAATTTACCCAGCATATTCACATAGCTGCCAAACTCATTATCATACCAGCCAAAAATTTTGGCATGGGTAACCGGCAGTGAGATATTGTCTTTGGCATTAAGTCCCAGTTCTTGCAGCATGACACTATTCAGCTTCAAGAATCCCGTCCTGGTATGAGTATCGTTACCCTCAATCACTACTGCTGCCCGTATCCCGATCAGATCGCTGGAAACATTTTGTCTTTCGCTGAAGACCAGCAGTCCTTTTTGTTTATTTTTTTCAGCAGCGCGGTAGATATTATTCAGAAATTCACCATTGATCACAGGCTCTAATTTTTCATTCATTTGCTCATGGAAAGTGATATTCAAGCTGATCATTGATACTGTATTAGTAGGTATGCGAACGCTGTCTGCCATGAACCCGATATCTTTGATTTGTGGCAGTATCTGTTCCAGAGCCTTAGCTGCTCCGGTAGAAGTAAGAATTATATTATTCATAATAGAGCGGTTTTTTCTCAAGTCTTTTGCTCCGGCTTTAGGAACGCTGTCCAGGATGCTTTGCGTACTGGTGGAGGCATGAATTGTGGACATGGAAGCTGTCACTATTTTAGATGCTGCCTCATTTTCCAGCAGCGGCATCATCATGTGAGCCAGCCCGGTAGTTGTGCAACTGGCTGCTGAAAGAATATTATGCTGGCTGGGGTTATAATCATGATGATTGACACCATAGACAAATAGTTTACTATCTTCCGGCATGCTGAGAGCTTTGTCTTTGATCTTGAAAGGAGCCGAACATAATACTTTTTCCGCTCCGGCTTCCAGATGCCCCCGCACGCTGCCCCTGGGATTATCCACTGGCACGGTAGGGTCAAGAAACACTCCCGTGCAATCCACTACTAATCGGACGCCCATCTCATTCCAGGGCAAATTCAATGGATTACGTTCTTTACGCAGCACCCAGACTTTTTTGCCATTGATTTTCAGTAGTCCCTGTTTTTCATTGATAATTTCGATCTGAGCTTTTTTACCTGATGCACCATATAAAAAACGGTCTATGTGACCATAAGTGGAATCGGATTCTATTGTCCTGATAAAATCATCCAGGCTATTACCTATTTCTCTGCCCACATTGATCACATATCCATCAAAATGGTCTAAGGCAATATGATTCCAGAGGGTAAGTTTACCTATTCTACCTAAACCATTGATACCTAAGATATTTCCCATTAGAATTCTCCTTAATGTATTCGATTTTTATTACCTATTAATTATAATACCATACTTTTTCTGTCAATGAATATTCTATCCCTGATAAGACATCCTTTCCGTTTGCACATCATAATTACCGATATAGATATTCCCAAAATGACCATCAATCGCCACTTTATCTCCGCTAAACAGTTTTTTATCAAGGATTTGACAACATTTTTTCTCTTCATCAACAACCAGTTGCCGGCAATTTACTATACACACTATACCCAGCCTCACTGCTGTTACAGCTGCATGAGAGGTTGCTCCACCTCTACCCGTGATCAAGCCATCACATTTAAAGATCATGCCGATATCATCTGGAACCGTATCGGGGCGGACTAAGATCATTGCCATATCCGGATACTGCTGACGGTAAGTATGCAAATCATCTTCATTAAAGGCTAAAATCCCGTTCAATGCTCCGCCACCTATGCCTATGCCGCTACCGGCAAATACCATTTCTTCCCGCTTGGCAGAAAATATCTTGAAGTCCCGCTTAGTTTGAATGTCCTGATTCCGGGTCTGCAGGATATATAAATCTTCCGGATTCTCAGACTCAAAAGTAAATTCTATTTCCTGGTGGCTGAAACCATGGTCATAGATCATTTTTGCTGCCAGTTCATTTAAGCGATTAAAAATCAGCGGCAGTTTTGCTTCCAGGCTGTCATTGCCATTATCGCTTAAGACTTTACCTTGCTGGCGGGTTAAGGGTTTCACATTCACCAGTCCGGCAACTACATCTTCTCCCTGACTGCACACAGTGTATTCACCATAGAGCTTTAAGCCTGGTTCATTACTTGCCGGGTCATGGGTAAAAAGGACACCAGTCCCCGAATTCTCGCTCATATTACCCATCACCATTTGTTGAACTACAACAGCAGTTCCCCATTCATGTGCTATCTGCATTTGCTCCCGATATACCAAAGCGCGATCTGAGCCCCAGCTGTCCAGCACATATCCAATAGCCTTAAACAGCTGCTCAAAAGGATCATCGATAAATTCTTTTCCGCAATCCAGAATCTTTTTCTTATATGCCAGGGCAATCCGTTTCATCTGCTCAGTGCTCAGGTTCTGCTTCATCGCAATCCCAAACTCCGTTTTATAACCCTGAATGATCTCATCAAATTTATCCCGCTCAATTTTTTGCGCCATTCCCCAGCTCTGCAATAAACGCCGGTAAGAATCCCAGGCAGTCCAGCCCATACCTTTCTGCTTACTCATCTCTTCAGCAATTTCATCATTCATTCCCACATTTAAAAAAGTATTCATCGCTCCCGGCATCGAAATCGCTGTACCGGAACGCACACTTAGTAACATCGGATTTGCCGGGTCACCAAACTTTCTGCCTGCCAGGCTCTGCAATCTTTTCACCTGCTTACGTATCTTATTCAAGATATCTGTGCGAAAGGCACCCTCAAGCAGAACCAGTGGACGGTGCCGGAACAGCTCTGTAGAAAGCACAAATCCTGGTGGAATGGGAAATCCCTTTTCCAGCATTACTTTCAAGAAATATGCCTTTGAACCCAGAAATATCGGATTGTCCACCTCGGGAGTAGATAAATAAAGCGGACTCATTATCTGGTCTGGCTCATAATTTAAGAGCATAATCAAGTGTTGTTTTTCATATTTTTGGACAATATCACGGTTAGATTTCAAGAGCGTCATGATAAAATTATCCAGCTTCTGGATAATAAAAGCCGAGGTTAAAACATCCCGGTAAAATTTTTCCGACAGGCGGTCTGATTGCTGCATTCGCTCTTCTATCCCGCCTTCTGCTAAATATTGCACAGTGATCTTCATCAAAGGCTGCTCATATATCCGGTAAAAATATTCCTTCACTATTTCCTTTGCATTCTCTGCCAGAAACTGAAAAATGTTCTGGTACTGATCCAAAGTGAAGCTGGATTCCAGACTATAGCGAAACATCTCAAGATTGGAACTGAATCCCGGATTACTGATGCCATCCATCTCCAATCCGGTCTCATATAACCTTAATAATCTATAAATCCGCTCCAGAGTTTTATGGGTGAAATAGATCAGGTCTATTCTGTTCTCAATTTTCTCCAAAAGCACTTTACCCAATTGTTCCAGCCGGAAAATCAAGCCCAAGGCATCAAACCTTGCCTCTCGGTATTCGCCATACATCGAAGGTATCCCTGCAGCAACATGACGCTTATAATAGATGTCTTCCCGCACCTCTGTAGGCTCTGAAGAAAATATTACTTTCACAAGCTTCTTCATGATCGCAAATAAACTCTCCAATGCCTCTGCCCATTTTTTACCTTTCCATGATTCCAGCAATAACTTGATATCCTTTTCTTCGCATAATCCGCTTTTCCGCAAGGTACTATCCAAATCTGTTATCCCAAAACTATACTTTTCCTGCAGAATATTATAAATCCGAATCAAATACATCACTTTCCGGCGGTATACCTCCGGTATTTCCTGTTTCTCATCTATGGACCGCTCCAGGATTTTTCTATCCAGCTCTGCCAGACCCATTACCGTGCACTTATATTCCCCGCACAACAATTTCACCAGCTGATGATTAAAAATATAAAATTCATTTTCAGTATTCATAAATTTTCTTACATCATCTGGTAGAGTTGTTTTCGCCTTCGCACTATAACCACCCTCCCAGTATTCCAGTATATCCCTTGCCAGATCCACGTTAGTATTATTGCTCTCAGTGTGAACCTGTTTGCGGAAAAAATGCAGCAGCCGGTCCTGCCTGCGACCCATCTCATCAATAGCTGTTGTCAATTCCCGTAATTCGCCTTCTGCCCCAATTTTATTATAATAAATAGGGAATAATCTGGCTAATTGCTTTACTTGTTTAAAGATAGGCTGAATATTTCCTCTCAGAAACCTTGATATATCTTTTTGGAATAAATCCGTATCAGAGACAAATATACCGCCTACGCGTAAATTTATAATAAGCGCACTTAGCAAGCGGTTCATCCCGATCGGGTCCAGCTCCACAAGCTGCAGCCATACCCTGATATTCTTGATGTGATTGCTGTCTATCACTACCTGCCACTCGTTATCTATCTTTACATCACGTGGCGAGACAAATCCCAGCCCGATCACTAAATCTATGAATAAATGTCGTAAATCTTTATTGCCATAGCTTATTATCGTCTTGCCCAATGATAAAATGCTGTCCAGAACCGTCTCGCGGTAATTATCCTTTAGCTCTGCAAACAAGCCAAATATTTCCTGCATAAATTTCTGCATCTCTTCTAATTCTATTTCTTCACCCACTCGACGCATTGTTCGGTTCAAGTCCAGCAATAAACTCTTTCTCATCTGATACATGTCATCCAGTTTAAATAAATAGAGAATATAATAAATCTTTTCCTGACTGGTCGCAAAGCGGCTAATCAGGCTCCGGTATTTCTGAGCCAGATCACCATAAAATGACATTCCTCTGACATCGTCCCAATTCTTGATGGACATCAGACGTTTTCGCTCAGATTCGATAAATTCCCTGCCCGTCTCATGGATCAATGACTGATAATCTTCTCCAAAAAGTGCTTGTTTTTCCTTATACCATTCCTCTAATTGCGGTAAATCATGCCAGCGTGAATAAACTCCGCTTAATAACTTACGGCAATAATCCAGACAAACCTCTCTCATTTCCGGAATCTCATATACAACCTTGAAATTATTCTTGATATAAGTGCTGTTACGCTCCAGTAGTATAGAATCACTGCGATAGATGTTTTTTATCAGCTCCAGACCTGACTGGATTGATACCAGATCATAGTTATCCTGCTCAGCAAGCTTACTAATAAACCGAATCAGGGTCTGAATCAGACGGTCTTGAATATCTACTTCTATATAACGCTGCAATAAATCAGAAAATATTCCTAATATCAACTCATATATCCTCCGGCGTTCAGGCAGCTGATCATAATACCATAAATCACTTAAAGCAACCTGCACCAGATCTTCTGTTGCTACTTTATGGTTAGAAAAAGGATGATTATACTCATCTAATAGAGTCTTACAACGCTCATTTATACCCTTTTTACCAATTGACTGAGACAACAGCCACTGATATTTTTCCGGAATAATTTTGCTGCCCCGGTTTGTCTCCCGTAAATTACTTTCCAAAGCTGTTGATTTTTCATTTATATCTTTTAACATTTCATTTCCTTCCTTATTTCGTCTTTTAACCTTACTCATTTTCATGTCAATCAAATTTAGCTTAATCTGGTATCCCCCCGAAATTTATCATCGATATGTAATCTCTAATTTAATCTGAAAACCATTCTCATTAACCACCAACTTTAGTTGGTGGTATAAATATACGAACGAAGTGTAGTCACTTCAGTGACTTCTTATATAAATATATGTGATTATGGAATATTATAATTGTTGACAAATTGGAGCATTCACTATTTTATGAAGTGGTTGAAACCACTAGCGAACTTCTTCTAATCAGGGGCACCAGATTGAAATCTGGTGTTAATGAGAATGGTTAGATAGATATAAATTATTGTGTTTAATCTCAATAATATCAGACAATTAGATAATGAATTGCTAAAAAAAACAGGGGGATGCCAGAATTTACCTCAATCACTTCGCCGAAAATCTTCTTTACAGATTAAATGACGTTATTTTGATTATCTATAAGCCCTATAAGCCCTATAAGCCCTATAAGACCTATAAGACCCTTTGATGGTAGAGCAGTGAGAATATTAAGAAAATTGAACTGTCATGATCTGTCAAAATCAGATTTATTGGGAAAATAGTTGACATTAAGAGAGCAAGATAAAAAAAGTGTTATTTGGATAAGAATATAGCGAGAAAGGAGTTCTCAATGAAAGATAAAATTCATCCGAAGTATGAAACAGTGACCGTGAGATGTGTTTGTGGTAACACATTTGAGACGAAGTCAACGTCAGATAAGCTTGACGTCCAGATTTGTGAGAAATGCCATCCTTTCTATACTGGCAAGCAGCGATCAGTACAGAAAGCAGGTCGGATCGAGCGTTTTAATAAGAAATACAAAGTGGAAGAAGAAGAAGAAGAAGTAGTAGAAGAAGACGAGACAACTAACGAAAATTAGAGCAGATAAACAGAAATAGGCACCACACTGTTCCTTCGGGAAATTGTGGTGCATTTTTTTTCTGAAAGGGGACAATTTTGGGAGACAAGAAAGCTATACAGGTAGGCGGACAAGCAGTAATCGAAGGTGTGATGATGCGAGGTCCTTCTCATATTTCTACAGCGGTACGGCGAGCGAACGGTGAGATAGAAATCTGGAAAAAAGAATTTATCAGCAAGACAAAAGCGAATAAATTTCTGGGTTTGCCAATCGTGCGGGGATTCGTGTCCCTGATCGAGATGATGGGCATCGGGTTCAGCAGTTTGAGTTTTTCGGAAGAGCGTGCCAGTCTGGACTGGAAAGCAGATGAAGAAGCCAAAGGTAAGACGATCAAGGAAAAGAGTGCAGCAGCAGAAAAGCGTGAAAGCTTTTTGATGTATGTGATAGCCTTTGGACTGGCATTTGTACTTTTTGGATTTTTGCCGTATCAGATAGCTGACTGGTTAGGTTTGGGTAAAGAGAATCTGTGGTTCAATTTATTTGCTGGGGGGATCAGGATCATCTTTTTTGTAGTTTATGTCTGGGTGATCAGCCGGATGAAAGACGTTCACCGTCTTTTTGAATATCATGGAGCTGAGCATAAGACAGTTTATGCTTATGAGAAAGGCACAGAGCTTGACCCTGCCCATATCCAGTATCACAGCACACTGCATCCCCGCTGCGGAACCAGTTTCATGTTTTTTGTGCTTTTGATCTCTATTCTCGTATTTTCGCTGATAGATACGATAGTGGGTCATATTCTGGGTAGTATACCACCCATAATATTCCGGCTGGGTTATCATTTATTACTGATACCTTTCGTATCGGGAATATCTTATGAAGTACTGAAGCTTTCAGGCAAAAAGATCGACCATCCGCTGGTGAAGCTGATGACAGCCCCGGGTATGGCATTACAGCGAATAACCACCCAGCCACCGAGCAATGATCAGATAGAAATAGCCTTAACGGCAATGCAGAGTGCCCTGGATCTGGAAGTAGATCGGGAAGTTATTTATTTAGATTTTAAGGGAAACAAGAAATGATTCCAGTAGAGAAAATAGAGAAACTGCGTCAGGAGATGCAAGTTCTGGAGAAAGATGTTTATGATCCGGTTAAAATGACTGACAAGCGTCTTTATACCCAGATATCGAGGCGTTATAAAGAGTTGCAGAACATTTTACAGATAGTGGATGAATATCTCAGATTGCAGCAGACAATAAAAGAAAATCAGGAAATATTGAATAAAGAAGAAGAAAAAGAACTTCATGAAATGGCTGAGGAAGAAAATGAAGAGTTGCGGGGTAAACTGGAAAGTGTGCAGGAAGAGCTGAGAGAATTAATGATTCCTAAGGATCCAAATGATTTCAAAGATGCAATTGTGGAGATTCGGGCAGGAACCGGAGGTGATGAGGCAGCATTATTCTGTGCAGACCTCTACCGTATGTACAGTTATTTTGGCGAGAAACAGGGTTGGAAACAGACCGTGCTGTCCTCAAATCCCACAGGAGTAGGAGGATTTAAGGAGATAATATTTTCCTTGAGCGGAGACGGGGTGTATGGCACTATGCGTTGGGAAAGTGGAGTACACCGGGTGCAGCGCATACCAGTAACAGAATCCCAGGGCAGAGTACATACCTCGGCAATATCTGTGGCGGTATTGCCGGAAGCAGATGAAGTAGATCTTGAGATAAATGAAAGAGATTTGAAGATAGATGTATATAGATCATCAGGTCATGGTGGTCAAAGTGTGAATACTACGGATTCTGCTGTGCGGATCACACATCTGCCCTCAGGCATTGTAGTTACCTGCCAGGATGAGAAATCACAATTAAAGAATAAGAACAAAGCAATGAAGGTATTGCGTTCACGTCTTTTGGATCAGGAGATACTTAAACATGAGTCGGAAATAGCAGCAGACCGGCGAACTCAGGTAGGCACTGGTGACCGCAGTGCCAAGATACGGACTTATAATTTTCCGCAGTCGAGAGTGACTGATCACAGAATAAATTTGACATCATATAAACTAAGTACGATATTGACCGGCGAGATAGAAGAATTTATAGAGGCATTAAAAATAGCACACCGGAATGAACAGGTAAATGGGTAAAAAGAACAAAGAGAACGCAAAAACTGATAAAGAAGACAATGAGCACTGTCTAATAGATAATGCTCTGCAGTCAGGACTGCATCACAAATAGACCATGGTCATAATAATCATAATAATAATTTTATTTATTTTCTTATCAGCCTTTTTTTCCGGGATGGAAACAGGCTTGATTTCCCTTGATAAATTGAAGCTGGAACAGGAAGCTAAGAACAATCAGAAGAAAAAACAGATACTGAACTTTTTAAGAAAGCCGGATAAGCTCTTTGGCACGACTCTGATCGGAACTAACTTCTCGATAGTTATCGTATCATCTTTGACAATGCTATTATTAAACTCTTTGCGGGACGATTTTTCCTGGAAGATATCTGATCATGCTGGTACGCTGATAGTTTCATTTATATTACTGATATTTGCCGAGATCATCCCTAAAGCTTTGTTTCGCGAACATCCTAACAAGCTGGTAGCCAAGAATTTTGAAATCTTGAAGTTCTTTGGTTTTCTGCTTAGTCCCTTTATCAGAATAGTTACCTTTATCAATCTGAAAGTATCTAAACTATTTGGTTTAAAGGAAACAGATAATCTGCTGAGAGTCAGTCGTGAAGACCTTAGCTTCATGGTATCAGAAAGTGAGACCAGTGAAAACAGTTCAGAGATCAATCAAAAGGATTTACTGGAAGAAGCTCTGGAATTTAGGGAATTGAAAGCAGAAAATGTAATGACGCACCGGACAGAGATTATGGCAGTAGATCAGGACACACCTGTCGATGAAGTGATAGCATTGTCCCGGAAAGAAGGATTTACCCGTTTTCCCGTTTATGATGGAGATATTGATAATATCAAGGGAGTGTTGATAATCTATGATCTTTTAAGACGCGTGGCAGGCAGCAAAGAGACCGCCTCAGATTTTATGCGTCCTGTGATGTTCGTTCCAGAGACAATGAATGTGGATTCCCTGCTGGCAGATTTACAGGCAAAAAAACGCAGTGTGGCTATTGTGATGGATTCTTATGGTGGTACTGCGGGTATGGTTACTATTGAAGATATAATGGAAGAACTGGTAGGAGAAATAGAAGACGAATATGACGTGGAAGAAAATGAATTGGAATTGCTGCCTGATGGCTCATATCTGATAAATGGTGATACTGAGATAGATATATTAAATGATAATTATGATATGCAGTTACCGGCAGGAGATTATGAAACTATTGCCGGCTTGATCATAGACCGTCTGGCTCGCATACCAAAGGTCAACAGCAAATTAGATGTAGGGAAATATACTTTACTAGTGAACAAGGCAACGAAAAAAAAGATCAAACAGGTAAAATTGATCAAGAGATAATGATTCAGTAATGAACTGTATAGCTACCAATATTTTAACTCCTATTGCCAATGGTGATATAATCTATATTCCGAAGTGTTATATAACGATTTCAGCCGGTAAGATATTTGCTGTCAGTGAAACAGCACCACAAGTTGAATGTCTGGATAAAACTGATTGTCTGTGTATTCCTGGGCTGATCGATTCTCATGTTCATCTATCACAACTTTATATTCGGGGGAAATATGCTCCGGATTTGATGCAATGGCTGCACAAACATACATTTCCGGCAGAAGGAATGTCCCGGGATGCCAAATTCAGTGAGCAGATAGCGCAGGATTTTTATCAGCAATCCCTGGCAAAAGGAACAACTACCAGCGTGGTTTACACGTCACCTTATCCTGCAGCCTGTGAAACCGCTTTTAAAGTGGCGGAAGCAGCAGGAGTCCGCAGTATTATCGGAATGACCATGATGGATAGAAACTGTCCTGACTATTTAAAGCAGGAGACGGCTGCATCAATTCGGGCAAGCTGTGAGCTTTGGGATAAGTGGCATGATAAAGGACTTTTGGATTATATATTCTCACCGCGTTTTGCCATTACCTGCAGTGCCGAGCTTTTAGAGGAAACAGGTAATCTGGTAAAATCTTTGACTGCCCGTTTACAGTCGCATTTATCAGAGAATACTTTTGAGATAGAGCAGGTATTAGATTTATTTCCCGGCAACAGCAGTTATACTGCATTATATGAAAAATATGGTTTACTGGGAAACCGTAGTATAATGGGGCATGGAATCCATCTTGCCAGGCAGGAAATAGAATGTTTGCGGGCCACAGATACCGGTATTGCCTTTTGTCCTGATTCCAATTTTTTTCTCAAGAGCGGCCGCTTTAAGTGGAACGAAATAGAGGAAAGCGGTATCAGAGTAGGGCTGGGAAGCGATGTGGGTGCCGGAACGGACCTCAGTATGCTGAAAATGATGAAATTTGCCGATTATATTCTGGACAAATCAACATTTACTCCGGCAAAGGCGTTTTACCATGGAACTCTGGGCAATGCCGTTTTACTGGGGCTGGAAAGCAAAATAGGCTCATTGGAAGCGGGTAAAGAAGCGGATCTGGTATTTTTGCAGCATGATGAGTTTTTCAAAACAGCAGTTGATAGCGAAGATATATTATCGCTGCTGATCTATCTTAACCAGGAAATAAAAATTGAGAGTACCTGGATACAGGGAAAAGAATTATATAATAAAGCTAAATCTGGAGGAAATAATGAAGTTAGTTGAATGCGTACCGAATTTCTCGGAAGGTAGAGATCAAGGTATTCTTGATGCTATTTCAGCAGTGATAAACACAGTAAAAGGAGTTACTCTGCTGGATGTTGACCCGGGAGAAAGCACAAATCGAACAGTATTTACCATGGTTGGCAGTCCCGAGAGTGTTTTGGAAGCTGCTTTTATCGCCATAAAAAAGGCGTCAGAACTAATTGATATGAGTAAACATACGGGAGCACATCCCCGCTTTGGTGCTACTGATGTATGTCCCTTTGTTCCTGTCTCTGATATCAGTATGGAAGAATGTGTGGAATTAGCCCGTAAACTTGGAAAACGGGTAGGTGAAGAGCTGCAAATACCTGTATATCTCTATGAATATGCTGCCAGTAAACCGAAATGGCAGAACCTGGCAGAGGTGAGAAAAGGTGAATATGAAGGACTGGCAGGCAGAGTAGGCAAGCCGGAGTGGCAGCCGGATTTTGGACCTCACACCTTTAACGCTAAAAGTGGTGCACTGGCAATAGGTGCTCGTGAATTCCTGATTGCTTATAATATTAATCTTAATAGCCGCGATCAGAAAAAAGCTCATGACCTGGCATTGACTATTCGGGAAAAAGGACGCGTGACCCGCGATCAAAATGGTAAGCTGATCAAAGATAAAGATGGTAAAAAAGTCATGACAGAAGGACTATTCTCTAATTGTAAAGCGGTTGGCTGGTATGTGGAAGATTTTCAAAGAGCCCAGATTTCTATCAATCTCACAAATTATAAGGTCACTCCACCTCACCTGGTGCTGGAAAAAGTGCGGGAACTGGCAGTTGCCAATGGTATCCAGATCACTGGCAGCGAGATAGTGGGCTTACTGCCCAAAGAAGCCATGCTGGAAGCCGGAAAATATTATCTGAATAGATTAGGTGAATGTGCCGGTTTACCGGAAAAAATGATTTTAACTACTGCTGTGCAATCAATGGGTCTGGACGATCTCTATAAATTTCAACTTGATAAAAAGGTGATAGAGTATGCCATAAAAGAAGATAATAAACTGGCAGATATGACGCTGATGGAATTTGCTGACGAACTTTCAACTGATACCCCGGCTCCTGGGGGTGGGAGTGTGGCGGCTTTATGCCTTTCTATTTCTGGGGCACTAAGCAGTATGGTGGCAAATCTCACATTTGGCAAAAAGGGTTATGAAGCTCATTGGGAGGCAGTGAAGCCTATTGCTGAAAAAGGTCAAAGCATCAAAGCTAAAGCAATGTCTGCCATAGATGAGGATACGGAAGCCTTTAATGAAATGATGGCAGCCATTAAGTTGTCCCGGAAAACAGATGCGGAAATATTAGTCCGCAATCAGGCAATTCAGGAAGCCACCAAGGGTGCTATTATGGTACCTTTAGCTACCCTGGAGCTGGCATTTCAAGCAGTGGAACTTGCCGCAGAAATAGCAGCAATAGGAAATAGTAATGCCCTATCTGATGCTGGTGTAGCAGCAATCACCGCAGCAGCAGCAGCAAAAAGCGCTTTCCTTAATGTGAAAATTAATATGGCAGGAATAACTGATGAAGCTTTTAAACAGAATGTGATGGATAATTCTGAAAAACTGCTCAGTTCTATTGAAAAGAAAGCCTCTGCTATTGAACAAGATATCATAAACAGAATCTAAATAATCTATCAGGAAGACAGCAATTAATGCTGTCTTCCTGACTTATTAATGAAAACAGATCAAGATTTCCAGAATAAGATTACTGACCTTATTCAAAAAGAATTAAGCAAATTCCCGCAGGCACAACCGGTTGATATCTATAAACTCTTTTATCAGGATTACTTTGGTCCGGGGCATTTTTTTTCTGATAAAAATAATATTATTATCTCCTTGATCCGTGAGCTTGATGAGTTTTCTGACCCGACAGGTTCAGCACCCGGAATTCAGGAGATAGGCTGTTTAAACAATTTTATTCGAGTAGATATCAGGTGGATAACCTGGGGCAATTTCACAATAGAAGAGATGGCTGATCTTTTTTGGCGCAGTTCGCGTCTTGAACTTTTTCAACCGTTGCCCTGGCATGAACACTGGGAAAATATCACTAAGATCATTATCAGGGAATATAATGGGCTTATTAAGAATGACAAAAATAAGCTGGATGATTTTGCCAGACAGAAAACCGGAGTACATCACAGTGAAATATACCGGCAGAATTATCAGCCGCATTACCGCATAATTAGTAAAGCTTTCTGGAAATTGTAGAGAATAATTTTACTGTTTCAGCAGCTTAAGAAGCTCTGCTTTACTGATATCAGGACGTTTCAGCCAGATATTTAAGCCTTTCTCTTTTATCCTGCCAATTTCCTCACATTCCGGAATTTCAAATTCCTGCTTGATGATATTCCCATTCAGTGGAAAACTGCGACCTTCTAATTCTGTCTCAATACCCCTAATCTCTGCAATTAGCTTTTGAGGTTGATCCTGCCAGTTACCGGAACGGGCAAAAACTGTGTAATACTGAATAAAAAGTGTAAGTAGAGCTTGATGATCATAGATTAATTTCCGGACTTGAAGATCATCGCTATCACAATTATTTGCGGGTGCGAAACAATGGCAGTATTTCACTAAAAAATTGACCTTGAATTTCACTCTATTTGACAGCCTTAATCTATCGATGATAATGCTGATGATATCCTCTTCGGTTTGAATAGCAGCATTCTGTAAAAGTGCCGCCAGCCGCATTTCTTCCGAAGCCGGCAGAGCATTGATCTCATTATAATTAATGTTATCCTTCTGGTTATCCAGTTCCGGGATGATGTACTGCATCAGTTTATATTCAAAAAGCAGTTCAATCCCCTTTTGTGGAGTGTTTGAGAGCAGTATTTTAATGAATTCATCACGTCTTCTTTCCCAGGAAATTCCCGCCAGCTCACCACTGTCTTTCTTCATGGCAATAGCAGTTAATTTCTCGATTTTAAACTGCAGTCTGTTAGCAAAGCGCACAGCCCGTAATATCCGCAAAGGATCATCATGGAATATAAAATCAGGGTCTGATGTTGCCCTGATAATTTTATCCTCAATATCCTTTAGTCCCCTGCCAGTGAGATCAAGTATTTTACCAGTCAAAATATCCATCACCAGAGAATTGATCGTGAAATCTCGTCTGCTAATATCTTCCAGTAATGTGCCAGGATTAGTAGTGGGTTTTCTGCTGCCTTTACGGTAGCTCTCATTGCGGGTCATCACAAACTCAATTTTATGACCGTTCATTTCTACTAATGCCGTACCAAACTGCTCAAAGATAACAGGTTCGGTGGCTACTTTATGGCGATGTAATAGTGCTGCTAATCTAATACCGCCCTGAGGCAGAGACACAGCAATATCAAGATCGCTGTTATTGTTTTTCAGAACCAGATCCCGAACGTAACCTCCGGCGATATAGGTATTACCTTCAAATTCAGTGCCGGTAATAATTTTTTTTATCTTTTCTATAGCAGATTTCATTACTTGATTCGCAGTGAATTACTGATAATCTCCAGTTCGATCAAAGCAGGCAGTTTGTCACCTTCAGGATAATAGACTGAATTATCAATAATAAATACCTGTTTCAGTTCTGGCTC
Source organism: Candidatus Cloacimonadota bacterium (assembly GCA_021735645.1). Classification (GTDB taxonomy): domain Bacteria; phylum Cloacimonadota; class Cloacimonadia; order Cloacimonadales; family TCS61; genus Stygibacter. Next base: position 33,774 of record JAIPGP010000005.1, on the reverse strand, counting down.
CCAGAAAGCAAAACAGGCAAATGCCCCACCCATTGCATGCTTATCATTCTGCCAGCGACCCATCAATTTTAGTCCTTCATACCCGGCAATACTGCAGCTGCTTATCGTCACATCCTGCCGGTCAAATTTATCCCCATCATAATATTTGCCTGCCAGAGCATTTCTCTTATCAATCAGCCAGTCTCTGGAGAGGATGTTTTCCGGCATGTCTTCATGGTAAATTGATAGAAAACGATCCGGCTGCTTGTCTGAACGGGCAAGATATGACCTGAAATGCCTGATATCATCTTTTTTATAAAGCACATATCGAGCGGGTAAATCTATTTCCCATATTTGCTCAGCAAAATTTGTTAATGGCTTTTGACGTGACCGATACACCTGATATTCCACTCGCTTATAATAGCGCTGTCGGTACATTTCCCAAATCTCATTAGCCTGCAAAATATTCAGCTTCAATAAGCTCTCTTCCGTTTCGCCTACAACAAATAAAACAAGCTGGTCATCTGCCCAGACATTAAACGCCGGATAAATTGCACCACCATCAGCAGCAATTTTTTCCTCAATCCTGGCACCCAGTCTTTCTTTCACGAATTTAGACACTTCCTGTTCGGAAGATGCATCACAATAAAATAAAAGATTATTAAACCGGAAATGGTCTTCCAGCTTGCCAACCGGCACTCTTTCCAGAGTAAACATCTTTTCATTTATAGTAGTATAAAAGGTTCTTTCTATTGTCTGCCGCAGTGGATTTTCAGCATATTTCCAGACATTATCATCAGCAAATACAAATATCTTCTGCTGTTTACCCCATGATAATGGCTTTTTGCGGTCTTTCACTGCTCCTTTATAGGCAGAAGAAGCTCCCTTCTCCTGATTGCCGCAGGATGACAGAACCAGAACAGCCAGTATTATCAGAATTATCCTTCTCATTTACTTTCTCCATTTCTGGCTGGGAAAAATAAGGGTATAAAATAACTGACTCCCGATAAAGCGGTTATAAGAGCTACCAGCCAGAAATAATAATAGATTATCATCGATATCACATAGTTTTCCACGTTTACAAGGGCCAGATAGATTATCGTGATAGTTAAACCAGTCATCTGGCTGACTGTCTTAATCTTGCCCCAGTTATTAGCCGGAAGATATATTTTTCTTTTCACATATACCTGACGCAGGATAGATACAGCCACTTCCCGGAAAATTATCACAATCACTGTCACAACACTTATCAATTGAAAGGGGGGTACCGCGATACCAATCAGAGCTGTTCCCGTGAGTATCTTATCTGCCAGGGGGTCCATCACTTTTCCAAAATTGCTGATCACATTATATTTCCGGGCAATTTTCCCATCCAGATAATCAGTTATTTCCGCTATCACAAAGATCACTGCTGCCCAGATGAGGCTATGGGGGATTCTGGAATAAAAGAAAAACCAGATAAATACAGGTACCAGCAATATCCTCAGCATTGTTAATATATTAGGAACAAATCTAATCATGATCTTCTCTCCTGATAAATAATAGTGTAAGCAAACTTACGGCAAGCAAAGCCGCTGACCTGATTATCTGAAACCGGAAATCCGGCATATAACCCGCTACCCGATATATCCAGAGATAATATTCAGTTCCAACAGCCAGTATTAAAGGTGCGAAAACCAGAAATACGCTGTTCAGTATCCTGAATATCCTTTTTTTCAGCGGATTACCTCCCGCCCGGCAATATACTCTCCAATAATGGGACTGCCGGTTTTCATAACTGCTGCGGAAATAAATCACAATTAATAAAATTATCCCGGCAAATACCCAGTAAATCCAGCGCCAGTATTTCTCGATCAAACTACTGACCCGTAGCAGCATTTCCATTTTCTGCCAGCTCTCATGATACTCATCTTCTGTATAAATTATCTGAAATATCCCGGCTTCCTTTTCTGTAGCCTGTAAAAATAAACTGGATTCAGTAGCCGAAAAGGTTTCACCATCAAATTGTATCTCCAGAATTGCCGGCAGGTTAAGTTCGCTCAAAAGCGAATGTGCTTCTTCCAGACGATACTGAGAACTCAATCTCTCGATTATCTCAGGTTTTGACTGTTTAATCACCTGCTTCACAAAGTATAAATTACGAAGGTTATCATAGATAATCTCTGAGTTTTCCTCCGTTACTATCATCACTGCCGGTATATCTTCGATCTCAAGATAAACCTCTTCCGCTCTTTGCAATATCTCTTTTTGACTGTATTGCCGTAAATTGTAGATGCCGTCATTGAATAGAAGCAGGATCAAAATTATCAGCATTTGAACTATATATCTCAGTTTCATTGTTTAATTATTTCCCCGGATTTTAATGTATAGCTGTTAGTGATTCCTTCAAATTTCTTTCTGGTGGTTATCACTATCGCTGTTCCAGCTTTGGCTGCATGATCAAAGGCTTTCGTTAGATTATCAAGACTTACATTATCAAAATAAGTATCAAAATCATCTATCAGCAGAAAGTGCGGTTGCTGGATTATTGCCCGAATTAGCTCAAGTATCTTTATTTGTGAATCCGAAAGAGTATTCAGCTTGTAGTCCAGGCACTTATCCAGTCCGCTATCTTTCAGCAGTTCCAGTAAAATCCTGGTTTTCCTGGCTGTTGTTTTACCTAAAGGCAGGTTAAGGTTATATTTCACACTTTTCTTGGGCAGCACCGCCGCAAAATTATTTATCAGTATAACGCTGTAGTTCCCCGGTTTTTCCTTAACACCATTATAATAAAGCTCACCCTCAAAGTCACTGTATAAACCTGCCAGGGTCTTCAGCAGCAGGCTCTTTCCCGAATTATTACTGCCATTGATCTGGATAAATAACCCGCTCTTTATTTGCAGGTTATCTGCCTTTAACCTGAATTCCTGTGCTCCAGTTATCACAAATTCTTTTAATTCTATCATTTTCTTATCCTGAAAATACTTGTTTTTCCTTTCTGATTGCATATATCCGGGTAAATCTTGTCAAGAACCATATTCTCTTTTTCGGCTAATACCCTGATTTCTGCTTCCCGCTCGCTCAGATTCAAAATATATGCCATTCCCCCATTCTTCAGGTTTCTTTTCACACACAGCATGATTTCTGCCAGATTGCATAATATCTCATGTCTGGCAATTGCCCGTTCATATACAGGGCTTATCCTGCCTTTATTTTCAGATAGATAGGGTGGATTACTCACTATCAAACTAAATGGTTTCCCGGAAGTATATTCCTTGATATCTGCCTGTCTGAAAGCAGTTGACAAACCGCAAAGAGCTCTGTTTTCCTGAGATATCTGCACCAGAAATTCTGCAATTTCTATCCCGGTAATTTCCCAGCCACTCCGGTAATAACCCAGCATCAAAGCTATTATGCCATTCCCGCTACCCAGCTCCAGCACGCTTTCACTGCTGCCATTCTCCTGGCTAAGCACTGTCTCCACCAGAAAAACCGTATCTGAACTGATCCCCTGACTGGTTAATGACTGGTATATAACTTTGCCAAAGGGAAGTTCTACAGGTTTTACTTTTTTTAAATCTAACAATTATTTTATTCTCAGCATTTTTTCAACGGAACTCAAGGCTCTCGCCGCTATCTCAGTTGCTATCGTGATCTCAAATTCTTCCCGTTCAAGTGACCGTAAAACATCTTCCAGTCGCGTTTTTTTCATATTTATACATATATTGCTCTCACTGATAGGTGCCAGATTTTTCTCAGGATAACGGGCCTGCAATTGATCATAAAGCCCCGTTTCTGTTCCTACAATCACATTATCATGATCCGCCACATAGTCGATCATACCCTTGGTTGATGCTGCAAAATCTGCCAGAGCTATTACGTCTGGACGGCATTCCGGATGTACTATCAGTTTATATCCCGGATATTTTTCCTTCACAGCTCTCACATCTGCTGCCGATATCCTTTCATGAACATTGCAATAACCCTGCCACAAAACAATTTTCCTACCCGTTTGCTGTGCCGCATAACTGCCCAGATTACGGTCTGGCACAAACAAAATATTTTTATCAGCCGGTATCGAATTGATCACTTTCAGGGCATTACCGGAAGTACAGCAGATATCTGATTCTGCCTTTACCTCAATAGAAGAATTCACATAACAGACCACTACCGGATTATCGTATAGTGCCTTGAAGCTCCTTAACTGCTCGCCGGTGATCATATCCGCCATGGGGCAGCCAGCTTCCAGCACGGGTAATAGCACTTTTGCTTCCGGTTTCAGAAGTTTGGCTGTTTCTGCCATAAATTGAACACCGCAAAAGACCACTAACTCCTGCTTCAAATCTGCTGCGACTTGTGAAAGCTGCAGAGAATCTCCTATGAAATCAGCGATTTCCTGTACTGCTAAAATCTGATAATTATGTGCTAAAATTATGGCTTGTTTTTCTTCTTTTAATTTGAGAATCTTTGATTGTAATTCAAATTTATTCATTACTTCACACTCCCGTATGTCCAAATCCCCCCTCTCCACGCTCAGTCCTGCTTAATTCTTCTACTTCCTGAAAATCCACGTTCTCATAACGAGCTATCACAAGCTGAGCGATTCGCATCCCGGAGGACACTATAAAAGGTTGACTGCCAAAATTAAAGAGGATCACGCCTATCTCGCCCCGATAATCAGCATCTATTGTTCCAGGAGAATTCAATATCCCGATGCCGTGCTTATAAGCAAGACCGCTGCGGGGACGTACCTGGGCTTCATAACCCGGACTCAAGCTGATTGCTATTCCGGTGGGTATTAGCTGAATTTCTCCGGGCTGCAGGATTATTTCTTCTGGATTGGCTGCAAAAATATCATAACCTGATGAGCTACTGCTCATTTTCTGAGGCTTTTTTGCTGCCTCACTAAGCAGTTTTATCTCAACCTTCATTATGATTCTTAGTATTTACGCGTTAATAAAAATTCTGCTAATAGATCAAGATAAATTGCTTTCTCGCCGTATCTTACTAAACGGGCCCGAGCGTCAGAGATTAATTTTTCTGCCATCTGCCGTGATTCTTCCAAACCATTTAAAGAAGGATATGTTGCTTTTTTCTGCTGACTGTCTTTCCCCGTGCTCTTACCCAAAGTGATCTCATCACCTTCGATATCAAGAATATCATCTATGATCTGAAAAGCAAGTCCAATTTTATCTCCAAATATCCGCATATTCTCGGTATCTGCTTCTGATGCTTTACCTAATATACAGCCAAAACGGATGGATAGATTGATCAACCGTCCGGTCTTGTTAGTATGAATATAATTGAGCGTTTTTTCTTTGATTTTTTTACCTTCTGATTCTATATCTACCATTTGACCGGCTATTAACCCGCGATGACCGGTCTCTATACAAAATTCACGCAATAACTGCAATTTCAATTTATCATTTATCTCAGCAGAATTGATCGCTTCGACGGCACTCACTAATAACGAATCTCCTGCCAGCAAGGCAATATCAGAACCATAAACCACATGACAGGATTTTTTACCCCTGCGGTAATCATCATTGTCTATCTCTGGCAGATCATCATGTATCAAGGTATAAGTATGCAGCATCTCTAGTGCTCCTGCTACAGGCAATATCTTTTTGGTCTCTACTCCAAATAATAGATAAGTGTGCAGTAACAGATAGGGTCGAAGCCGTTTCCCGCCAGCAAAAAGCGAATGACGGATAGCTTTATGTATCTGTTTCGGATATTCATCTTTGCGTGGCAGAAACCGATCCATCTCTATATTGACTAATTCCTTTTTCTCTTTGATATCACGCTTTAAAAGCATCCTGTCTTGACTCATTAATTCCCCTATTTTGTTAGTGCTATATCCTCGCGTTCCTGGATAAAATACTTCGCCGGATTACGATATCGATTATAACGATGCACCTCATAATGCAAATGAGGTCCCGTAGAGTCTCCTGTATTGCCCATCCTGCCTATGATCTGACCCTTTTCTACTTCCTGACCCTTCTTGACCTGTATCCGGTCTAAATGTCCATATACGGTCTCAAAGCCAAAATCATGACTGATCTTGATATATCTGCCCATCTTAGCTGTTCGAGAGGTCACGGTCACTTTACCACTGGCTGTGGCATAAACAGGTGTGCCCTTTTTATTTGCCAGATCCACACCATAATGAAAATCTTTCTTACCTGAGATCGGATGCTTGCGTTTGCCATAAGCTGAGGATATCCTCCCAAAAGTAGGATAAATTGATGGAGTGCTGCGATACAGATCACTTCGCAACTGATAATTGCCGTGGAGTTCCTCGTGCGTCTGATAGTTAAATGCCACCTTGCTGCGTAAATGGTTGATCCGGTTTACTAATAAGTTGTATTCCAGATTTGCTTTCGGGTCGCTTAATCGCAGTTCATTATCTATCTGCGGCAAACCACCTATTCCCATCTCACGTACTTCTTTATTGATCTCTTTGAAATTCTCCCGTGAGCGGATGTCATCTTCCCAGTTCTCCATCAGTTCCAGACGGATCATTATCGAGTCTATCTCACTATTCAAATGTGTTATCTTATCTTTCAGATGTGAATTCTCCTCCATCACCAGATAAGTTTTATCCATATCACGATAACCATTATGTATATATATAATACCTGATACCATAAAAAGTACCAGTAACAGCAGCGCAACACTAACCGCTATCAGCACATTTCGCTTCAAACTTACCTTAAGTCTGAAATTAGTATCCTCTATAGATTTAATACCCATTTTCTACCTTTTTCCTATACTTTACCTATTATGTGCATAAAAAAAAATCCTAATCAACTGTCAAGGTATAATTTAACCTGTCACCCGCCCGGAATTAAGAGTCTGTTTAATCTTTATGTTGAATTTATCACTTTCAGGGAAAATGTCAATTCCGTATATTACAGATAATAAACCTTTTTGCTACCCGGCTGGGATTTGTTATTTGTAGAAAAAGATAACCCCAAACAATTTTTCTTTGAAGGAGACATTTTTTTTATTACTTAACAAAGAAATTGTAATATAGAAGAGGGTATTTTAGGATATAGGTCCTATATATCCAATACTCATAGGGTAATATTTGGTAAAAATATGCCATCTGGAAATATTATCTTGAGACCTAAACAAATCTGACTCAATTAGCAGTTTTCATCTTACAGATCAGCCTGATGTTATTTACTCTGCAAAATGAGTTCCACTATCCAGCCTGCCACTTTACCTGTCATCGTGGCACATTCCTGCTTCATCAATTTTTTATACTCTGCCACATTTTCATTATTCCACATATCAAACTGTTTACCGGTATATTTCTCTTTGAACCAGTTACAGCTTGTTCCCCCAAATTCCAGTTTGAATTTTTCCCATAGTTCTTTGCCAGGCAGCAGTCGTTCTCTAAATTTGCCCTGAGCAAATTCTTCTCTTTCCCTGCCAAAATAATGTCCCAGTACCAGCTCGCCGCCTGCCAGAGCACCGCAAGTGCCCTCGCCCATCAAACAGCCGCCACCTGCCAGAAAATGGGCTGATTTTACCAGATTGCTCAGATCAATCTCCATCACTTCCATCATTGCTGCTATCACGCACTGTGAACAGGTTCCATACTCCTGATAGTAATTATATGCCAGATCATTTGCTTTTTGAATTTTTTTATCCATGAAACTTTCCTTATTTTCTGCTTTTATCCCACACGATCCCGGTTACGGATAATACTGATCGTGGATACTGATCTGCTTCTCGCTGCCGGCACTAAGGCAGCCAGTAATGTGATCACAAGTGCCAGAAGGGGAATGATTATAAAATCACTTATACGCATATCTACCGGTAATTCCTGAATCGGAAATCCACTGATCGGAATTATGATGTAATGCCATTGTAACTGTGACCATAAAAAAGCATAAGCTAATACAATTCCACCCGCTATACCCGCTAGTCCAATATAAAAACTGGAATTGATAAATATTTGCCTGATATTCCGGCTGCTCACACCATAAGCCTGCAAAATGCCTATATCCCGCTTCTTCTCAGTTACTAAACGATTTAAATTACCCGCCATATTAAAGCCTGCCAATAATATGATCAGTGATAGCACCAGGATCATTAATACTTTTTCCATTTTGATGGCATTAAACAGGTTTGCCTCATAATCACTCCAATCTGATACTATGTATTCTGAACTCAGCTCTCTGCTCAACAATCGCCGATAATACCAGGCTCTATCAGCATTTTCTGTCCGCACCTCAATTTCATCAACACTAATGCCATTACCACTGAAATATTGACCTGTTGCCAAAGAATAATAACAGTAATGCAGATCATAATCAGGTATTCCGGAACTGAATATCCCCACCACTTTCATCCGTCTGCTGCGAGGTAACAGCCCAAAAGGTGTCGCCTCTGTGCCTACAGGAGCAGATAACTGCACATAGTCCCGCACGGTTAAATTCAAATTTACCGCCAGATCAAATCCAAGAATAATGCCATTTTCTTCCAGACTCGCTGCATCAGGATGGCCTATCAACACCCGCTTCTCCAGATCAGTGCTCGCTGCATAGCTCTCATAGTCTATACCCATGCACACTCCACCATAAATGCCATCTGCGGATTGAATCAATAATTCATTGCTGATCACCGGAGTTGCATGATCGATATAATCCAGTTTCTCCACCTGCTGCACCAGTTCTTCATATTCATATAACGGTTCACAGCCTGTCCGGCTGATCTTCACGTCACTTCTAAAAGCCACTATCCGCTCCCGGATATCAGTATCAAAGCCGTTCATTACACTGATTACAGTTAACAGGGAAAACACGCCCAGTCCGATCCCTATCAAACTCAATAAGTTCGAAAAGCTCAACAAAAAACGGCTGTGACCCCGAATATACCTTAACGCTATAAAATCTGAAAACTTCTTCATAACGCTTTATTTATTACTACTCCACTTATAGTCAACAAAAAACCTGTTCATCTATTTAAACTGTTTTCAGATATTACTTTACGAATGGTCGATTGACCTTCGTTTGCATTGTCTACTCAGTTCACCACTGACTGTCAGGTGGGCAAATCCGGTCTCGGCTCACGCCATTATATTTTTCAACAACGATATTACAGGATTATTTACACCGGGCAATATAAATCCATATAGGTGATATCTCCTTCGATTATCACTTCCTCCAGGCAATATCTGCCCTCATAATCGCTTTTCGAACAAGTCTCTTTCAGTTTAGATGCTTCTCCTGCCAGTATCCGCCAGCCGTTACCTATCCGCTCAAAAGGTTCGGCAAAAGGCTCGCGTATCCGCATAAAAGCATACTTATCTGCCGCAATCGTCTTAATGATCACCTGCTCATCGCCTGACAATTCCTCCTCAAGCGTTATCCAGTACTCATAACCACGCAGCCCCGCAGAAAGTTCCTCATCAGATACCGGAATATCAAAGCCAAAACCACGCCGGCTTTCCAGATCAATACCCCGCTCCTGCAGCCATTTACATAAAAATTCAATGACCTCTTCCTCGGGATTCTCACTTACACGCCTGGCTGACACCACTTTCATCTCCGGCAATTCTGTGCAACTCACTTTACTGTATATTTCCATAAATACCTCCCAAAAATGATGAGACAATTTATATTTTTATTATCTGATCAGTCAAGATAAAATTAACTTAGAAGATAATAATGTTATTTAACCTTATCTTTGCATATAAGTTGCTCTGGGGTGAGTGGACAGTGGACTAAGTGGACGCAGAGGACTAAGTGGACGCAGTGGACGGATTGTATCCAGAGCATCCTGGTCTGGGATTCTGACAATTACTTGCTGGCATTAGAGATAATACGCTAATTTTTCAGATGAGGATTTTTTTAACCCATATTATGCAGTAGGATTTCACAAATAGCACCAAGTTTCTGGCATCCCCCTACGCTGAAGCTGCGGAGAACTTGTAGCAGAGAAAATTACAAAGTGATAATAAATATTTAACCAGTGAACAGTGAACTGTGATGGGTAAATCCAACAGCACTTGTCCCTGTATCAGGAATACGACTCTTTGCAAAAGCCTAACCTGGACAAGCCAGAACCAAAAAGGAAGAGTTTGAACCGCGGAAGGCGCGGAAAACGCGGAAGACAGAGAAGAAAAGGAAATATTCATTTGCTCGTATAAGCTTCCAAATACATATGATTTACAATAGTGTGAAAAAGATTCCTGCTAAAAATTGACAGAATATTAGTTGCAAGGTACTACTGCACAATGGGTTTAGTTATCTTTTATGAGTTCAGGTGTTCTGAATTTCCCTCAAACTGGAAAGTTTGAATACATGGCAAACCACTTCGTGGTATAAGGCAATACCCGGCAGGGGAGTATGACTTAATTCCCAAAAAAATCCACTATTTTTGACGCCACATCCAGCACGTTATCGCTGCTTTTGCTTAAGTCAAAGGTGATCTTGAGATCGTTGATAGTCTCAAATTTGACCGGATAGTTCATAGAGCCGATTAAACTGGTTAATGTTGCTCTACCGGGAAGATTATTAGCCGGAAATTCCAGCACTATCTTTCTGCCACGAATCTTGCACTTTGTCATACTGGTTTGCGAAACCCGCCAGCGCAAACGAAAATATTCCAGCGCCCTGCTTACCACTTCCGGCACTTCCCCAAATCTGTCCCGCAGTTCTCCGGGTAATTCATCAAATTCATTATCAGTGCTAAAAGTATTGATGCGCCGGTAAATATTCAGCCGTACCTGCTCATCTTTAATGTATTCCTCCGGCAGATAATAGTCTTCAGCCACAGAAATATCCTGCTTTTCTTCAATTTCCTCATCTTCCCATTCAATCTTGCCTTTGCCCTGGGAAAGACTTTCCACGGCATTTTCCAAAAGCCGGTTATAGTGATTGAAGCCTATAGAATTAATCGCACCGCTCTGTTTCGTGCCCAGCATAGCTCCGGCACCTCTGATTTCCAGGTCTTTCATGGCTATCTGGTAGCCACTGCCTAAGGATTCGTATTCAGTTAATGTTTCCAGGCGTTTACGGGCTATATCGGTCATCTGGGCTGGAATGATCAGATAGGCATAAGCCCGCCTGTTGCTTCTGCCTACTCTGCCGCGTATCTGGTAAAGCTGTGCCAGCCCGAACGTGTCTGCCCGGTTCACGATCATAGTGTTTACATTCGGGATATCGATGCCGGATTCTATGATCGTGGAAGCCAGCAGAACATCAAATTTATGCTCCGAAAAATCAAGCATAATAGCTTCCAGCTGCTTTTCCGGCATTTGACCATGACCTATCCCAAAGCTCACATGTGGTAAGAGATTTCGCAGCTTCTCTGCCATGCTGTCTATAGTCTGAACCCGGTTATGAACAAAAAACACCTGACCGCCCCGGTCTATTTCCCGATTAATTGCATCTTTGATCACTTCTTCATCAAAAGGTACTACTACTGTGCGGATGGGCAGCCTTGCCTTAGGCGAAGTGCGGATGAGTGACATCTCTTTTAATCTGCTGAGTGACATGCTCAGCGTGCGGGGAATTGGCGTGGCACTCATATAGAGCGTATCCACATTAGATTTTAATTGCCGCAACTTATCCTTATGCCGGACGCCAAATCTATGCTCTTCATCAATGATCAGCAGCCCCAGTTTCTTGAACTGGATGTCTTTGGAAAGCAGCCTGTGCGTTCCGATCACGATGTCTATTTTACCATCGTGCATATCCACCAGGTCTTTACCTATCATGGCTTTACTGCGGAATCTGCTGAGCATGGCAATACGCATGGGATACTGTGCCAGCCTTTCTTTGAACGTGTGATAATGCTGTTCCACCAGCAGGGTGGTAGGTGCCAGAATAGCCACCTGATAACCGCTCATCACGGCTTTAAATGCTGCCCGGATCGCCACTTCGGTTTTGCCAAAGCCTACATCACCGCACAATAACCGCTCCATGGGACTATCCTTTTCCATATCACGCTTGATCTCCTTAGTCGATTGCAATTGATCAGGTGTGATCTCATAGATGAAAGAGTCTTCCATCTCCTGCTGCCAGGAGCTGTCTGCATCAAAGCTGATGCCTCGCCGCACCTGCCGCTCTGCATAGAGCTGCAGCAAATCTTCTGCCAGTATTTCTATCTGTTTCTTGGCGCGTTTCTTGGCAAGTGCCCACACTTTACCGCCCAGCTTATGGATAGTAGGAGTGCTGCCTTCTTCGCTGACGAATTTGGAGACACGGTTTAATTGAAAAGTGGGGACATATACTACATCATTATCCGCATAACCAATAGTTAGACAGTCAATTGTCGAGCCACCGGAAGGCATTTTACTAAGACCTTTATATATGCCTACGCCATAATCTATATGAACTATATAATCACCGGGTTTCAGTGCTTCATAATCCACCAGTGCTTCTTCACGGCTGAATCTGGCACTGCGGGTCCGCTGCCGGTACCGGGCAAATATCTCATGGTCGGTATATATAGCCAGCCGGGCATCTGCTAATATAAATCCTTTCTGAAAAACTCCGATCTCAAAATGAATTCTGCCTTCCAGATTCTCCAAAAGATCACTCATCCGCTTACTCTGGCTTTTATTATCACTCTGGATAATCACCCGGTAACCGTCATCCAGTTTTTCGCCTAATTCCTGCTCCAGACTTTCCAGATTACCCTGCTGACTCACCTGACTGGCTACCGGCACCTCCACCTGCACACTAATCCGCTTAAATTCCTGATAACTGTTACTCAGGAAACAATGCGAAAACCGCTGAAATAAACGCTGGATATAGCTTTTACTATAAAAGAGATTCTCCGGCTCCGGCAGCTCATCCTTGCTTCTTTTTTCTCTCGCTTTAATGAAAGCCTGCTGCGTCTCATCCTGGATCTCACGGTAAGTAGCACTAAAGAACTGATATTCATCCCAGAAAAAAAGACACTTATCTTCCTGAAAATATTCCGCAAAACCGCTAGTCTTTTTTAATAACAGACTAATGTCCTGCTCTATACCTTCATAAAAACCTTTGTCGTGGATGCGTTCCCAGATTTGCGGACTGGCTTCGATGTCATGCAGCGAAAATTCACGCGAAGGGATCAGAGTAACTTCTTCCAGTTCTTTGCCAAAGGAACGCTGAGTTGATAATGTGAAATAGCGTAGAGATTCTATTTCATTGCCAAAATATTCAATGCGCACAGGATTCACCAGATTAGGACTGAAGATATCTATGATCCCGCCCCGTCTGGCAATCTGCCCCACTTTTGTTACCTGAAATTCGTTTTTATAGCCCATCCCTACCAGTTCAGAAAGCAGATGATCAGGATTTTTAGTCTCAAAAAGCTTAAGATTGATCACATAACGCGAAAATATCTCAGCGGGCACTATTTTACGCAGTAATGAGCGGATAGAGACAATATAAATTGCCGGTTTTTCCCGGAATACACTGCTCAGGGTGCGAATCCGTTCTGCCCGGATCGTGTAATGCGGTGAACGCTGCTCATAGGCAAGAGTTTCATAGTCGGGCAGCATAAACACATTAGATTTACCGGCAAGTAATTGCAGATCATCCATGAAATCTTCTGCCAGCTTATCATCAGCACAAACCATCAGCACATTCTTACCCGTCACAAAATAGGCTCTACTCAGCAGAAGAGCTTTCACTGTCCGGTTCAGATGATGGAATAAATTGCCGCGTACGTCTTCCCGCAGGATACTGTCATAATTCAGAAAGAAAGCTGATTTATCCAGATCACTCTTGATCAGATCATAATATCTCATTGGCTTCTCCTCTTATTTACCAAAACACCAATAGCCGATATATCACCCGCAGGGGGATTTATCGGTAACTGAAAACAAAAACTGTGCTCTTGCAAAAAGTGTCAACCTTACAAACTATAGGTCTTATATGTCCTATATGACCTATAACCCTACCCCTCAAAGGATCAGGGATGGTTTAGGATAAAAAATCTTGCAATGTAATAGTATGATATATAATTTGCCAGGACTCAGAAAGTGAGTAATATATGGGCTGGAGGTTATTTGTGATAAAGCTGGTATTAATAAGACATGGACAGAGTGAATGGAATAAAGCGGGGATATTTACGGGCTGGACGGATGTGAATTTATCTGAAGAGGGCAGGCAGGAAGCGAAGCTGGCCGGAGAGGTTTTGAAAAATGCCGGATATAGTTTTGATATTGCCTACACTTCATATTTAAAGCGGGCAATTCACACACTCTGGATAATACTGGAGCAAATGGATTTAATGTGGATTCCGGTAGTAAAAGACTGGCACCTGAATGAGCGTCATTATGGCGATTTGCAGGGTCAGGTGAAAGAGGTTGTGAAAAAAGAAGTGGGCGTTGGAATGTTCAAACAATATCGGAGAAGTTATTCAACCAGACCTCCCCAAATGGCTGAGGATGATGTTCGATCTCCTGATAGAGAAGCAAAATATTCTGCTCTTCCGGAAGGGGTATTGCCTCATGGAGAATCTTTAGAGGATGCACTTAATAGATTTAAAGGTTACTGGGAAAGTAATATAATGCCGGTAGTTAAAGATCACAAAAATGTTCTAATATCTGCCCATGGTAATTCTTTACGCGCCTTGATCATGCTGCTGGAAGATTTGGATGAGAACCAGATAGCAAGTCTGGAACTTCCCACCGGTAATCCCCTGGTCTATGAGCTTAAAGATGACCTGAGTGTTGTCAGCAAGAAATACATGCTACCGCTGGAATAATATACTATTTGATCATCACCATTTTGCGGGTCTGCTTTTCTCCATCTACTGAGAGATTAGAGAAATATATACCACTGGCAACATCTTTGCCGTTATCATCCTTTCCATCCCAGTACAAGGTGAAATTGCCTGGTTCTGTCGGGGCATTCAGCAGAGTTCTGATTGCCTGACCTTTCAGATTATATATTTTCAGGGTCACATTTGCAGCTGACTCGCAGATGCTGAAGGGAATAATCGTTCGGGGATTGAAGGGATTAGGATAATTCTGGCTCAATATATTACTGGCAGGAATTGATTCCGGATCATTACCCTGGGCGACAGGAATTAGCGTGACGGGAATGGTTTTAGTGTCCCAGCTATCAGATGTGATCACGATATTGCAGGTATGCACGGTTTCTTCAATATCAGCAGTGTCAAAATCAACGCAGATTTCCTGTGACTGACCGGGAGGTATTGTACCAGATGACATATTGAGGTTAATCCAGCGCAGCGGGTATTCCAGAATGATCTCGCCATTTATGACATGAGGTTCATTGCCATAGCCGTCTCCGCCAATTGAATAATTAATAGTGAGATCACCGGCAAATTCGGTGCTGAGATTTACAAACATTGTAGCGGAGGCTACTTCTCCATAATGCAGTACTCCCCAGTCACTTACAGTAGTTCCATGCCAGTTGACATTGGCACCTTGACCAGTAGTTTCGTCCCAGAACATATTTCCACCGGAACCACCGACAAAATCTCCGGCTTCAATCAGGGTAACCCCTAAGGGGAAATCTATCCAGACATCAGAAATCCATTCATTATCAATTGCGCCATTATGCACCGTAAATGTCCAGTAAGTGGATTGCCCGGGAGTAAAACCTGTGGCATCACATTCCAGGAAAGAACCCATAACATCTCTGCTGGTAGAAGTTTCATCTGTGCGGATATAGAAATTTATGGGAATATCACCTATATTAGCGAGTTCAAAAGAAGTGCTGTCAGAATTACCCCAGATCATTTCGTAATTTATAACCGCCGGATCAACTGTGAAGGTGTTTAATTCATAAGCGGTGAGTATGATCAGCTGGTTCCAGGCTTCTTCATTGCTGCTGATATTTACATTAAGAGAAAAAGAATAGAAATCAGGGACATTTTCACTGACACTGATTAAAAAAGCATTGGGAATTGTTACCATGGAATTTGCCAAAACAAGGTCACAATTAGCGGTATCATTCAGAATATCAATATACTGATCATCTCCGGAGAGAATAACCTGCACGTCATTAGCAGATTCAGCCCCTAAATTTTGCAGTACAATCGAGATCATGGCTTCTTCGCCGGCTTCGATAAAGCAGTCACCTCCGGCATAGGCTTCATAATCTACAATGTTAAGGAAGGGACCATCCTGGGGGACAGGAGAAACGGTGAACAGCAGGGCAGATTCAGAGGTGATCGGTTTTGCAGCAGTGGGATAGGTATTATTATAAGTATAAAGTAATCCTCTTGTGGCAGTATGGTCTTCCAGTCCTACAGTGCAATAGAGACCATGATCAGCTCCGTGATAGGGATATTCACCGATATTGGCATTAGTAAATGCCTTGTACTGTATTTTTATTTTGCTGTCACCTGTAGTAGTCGGATAGTAATCAGGGTCGTAGAGCAATATTTGAAATGTTTCTTCTTCATTATTATGCTCATTTTGCATGTGATCCCATTCGATGATAAAATAATGCTGGGCAGCGTCATAATAAGTATATACACCTCCATTATAGCCATTGTGGATATCATCCCAGAAAGCTGCGATCATGGGACTTGCTCCTCCAGCTCCGGGCAGGGTCCAGTTCATAAATTCCGCGGCATCTGTTCCACCGGGGCAAATCCAGCCGGCAGAAGCTACAGTGATCATATCGTATTCTAAGCCATAAAAGACAAATGAGAAATCAGCCGGCAGTTCAACATCTTCGATATCAGCTTCGTCACCTGGGGTATATAAGCCCAGATTATCTCCGATGCTGTGTATTTCTATCCAGTCATAAACGGGGCATTCATCGTAAGCAGTATCTCCATCATCATAGCAGTAATATCCGTATTCATCGGGACCTAAAGGGTCTTCCTCAGTTACAGTGCCTATCTCAATTAAATAAGAACAGGTTTCATTATAACCATTAAGGTTCGTAAAAGTGATAGTCACCGGGATTTGTGTGCCAGGAATAATGTTACTGTCGGCAGTGATTTCAAAAGTATCAGAAAAATTATAGGCAGTGCCTCCCGGGGCAATATCTCCAAAAAATCCCGTACTGTCCTGAATCGAGATCCTGCTGTTAAAGCAAGCCAGTTCACCGTAAATTGAAGTTGCAGCAATAGCACCCAGATTTTCAATCATGAAATAGATATCAGCAGATTCTCCAGGATCAAGTATGCCATTAGAATCCTGGGCAACATAACTGGCTATATAGAGTGTAGCACCGGAAATATCTATAAAGAGCGGTATCACATATATTTCTCCATCAGAAGTGAGAATGAGCTGTAATTGGACTCTGCTGCCTCCAGGAGTTGCCGAGTCGAGATAAATTGCAAGATCGGAATTTACTAATTGACTTCCGCTGTTAAGGTCTCCTAAATCAGTATTGGAAATAACAACTGAAACGTTATCATTTAGAGAAACCAGTTCTGCAGAAATACCTGTGAGATCGCTGGAGCCGTCATTGGCAATAGTGAGTTCCAGAGTGATTTCTTCGCCGGGGTTAGGGATTCCATCGCCCTGTGAGTCCAGGAAGTTTACCTGAGCAATATCAAGAAGATATTCAGCCTGAATAACGTTGATCTCATTTTCATAAGGTATTTTATTATGTGAGGTTATAGTGATTTCAAATGTCTGGTTCATTTCTGTGCCTGAGATATCCAGATAATATTTACCCTGCATATCTGTATAGCCAGTCTGGTAATAATCATTATCTCCACGGGCAGTAACCCAGCCATTTTCCAGAGGAACACCAGCCTCATCAGTCAGGTTAATTTCCATAAAATTCGTCCCGAAAGCCACCTCATCCGGGATATTCACGAGCATGGGTTGAGGAATACCTGTCCACAGCTCTATAGAAGGATCGCCCATGAGATTATTACAATGTGACCAGCAATTTACATGATTGCTGGGATTACTGGGATATTGCTGATAGAGATTCAGTTTTCCCCGCACTAACGCTCCGCCGGTAGTATAGATATTATCGATAAAAATGCCATAAAAGACACCATTTGTAATGCAATTATTGAAGCAGCCGGAAGTCATTCCCGTGGAAGTGCCCACTGCGGCAATTCCGCCTTTTGGGATGGTAGAAGTTCCCGCTTTCACAAAAGCTTCACTGAGACTGCTTCCATAAATATCAGCAGTAAAGCAGGTGCATAATACACCATAAGGCAGCATCCAGCCATTGTTCAAGGCATATATATTATTATTATTCCAGTCACAATCCACTCCTTGACTCCGCCAGCATAAATAACTAGCTCCCGTATTTAAGGCCTGGTCTAACGCATATACCCAGTTACTGTAGTAAATTTCGGTAAAAGAGAAATCGTTATTGTGAATGCTGATATATCCTTCTACTGTTTCACAGGTGGCAATTTTACCCGGTCCGCCGTAAGCAAATAATATTGCGTTTTCAAACCACTGGGTATTATCCATATAAGGTTCTCTTTCATAATTTATAGATTTGGCGATGACGGTTTGCAATTCATTGATATTATTTACCGATATTCTGCCTAAGATAATATCTGCCAATACATCATTACCTTCCAGTTGTGCATAGGGATGATCACCAATCCCCTGCGTACCGCTCCAGCTTTCATACCAGGAAGGAAGTAAAATTGTCCCGCTCACGTCGCCTACTAAAACCACATAGTCAGGGGGATTTTCCCAGTTATCATAAGCGTTCTGGATATAGTTTTTGATCATGGCAGATGTTGTACCGGTTTGGCTGGTACTGGCAGAAGTAACATCAAATCCTTTTTTGTTTTTCCAGTCCATGAGATATTGCAGATTGTTCTCAACATTGTTGTTTTGCGGATAAATGAATAAAATAGCCGGTCTCTGGAAATCGGTTCGCAGATTTGTGGTTTCCGCATGATTTAATACTGAAGAAGCGTATAAATTGTCAAAGACACGTGATGGTGGGCGGTTTCCGGTTTTGACATTTATGCCTCCACTGCCGCTGATAGTAAGTTCCGCGCAGATATTATCGTGTATTACCAGTTCCCTGGCAGCAGCATTATACTGGAAGGGATTGAAGGTGACTTTTACGAGTCTTATATCACGCATTATTGCCGGTTCTCCCAGCACTGCTGCAGCAGCCGGATAAATACCTCCCTGCTGATAGTATTCGGAATCAATTGTGAAAACATCTCGCTCGGTTTCAGTCTCAGTCAGGATTTCTTCTTGCGGATAGATCATGATATTTTTTATTGTATGTGAGTTTAAAGAAGTTATGGTCAAGAGGGGATTCCCCTCATCAGGTATAGCGACCAGGCGGGTGAAAACCGGCAGGTCTGGCATGCCGATATCTAATAAACTGCCAGCTTCCGGATTGCTTATTTTTGTGTAGGTGACCTCAGCTCTGGTGAGTTCTTCTCTTTCATATTTATCCAGGTTAAATTCCAGATGAATATTGCCTTCATCAATTTGTTCATATTCCACTAATTTGTTCTGAGCATTATCAGGTATATCAATCTGCAATCCCCACAATGTAATATTCAGCAGTGTTATCAAAATCAATAAGCCGCAATTCTTCATAAAATATCCCATCCTGATTCTTCTATTTATCCAGCAGTTGAAAATGCCGGGACTTCAGTGAAGTTAGAAGTCCCGGCAGGTTTAACTGCACAGCAGTTTTATTTTCAATTCAAAATTATTTGATCATCACCATTTTGCGGGTTTGTCTTTCTCCATCTACCGATAGATTAGAGAAATAAATTCCGCTGGCAACGTCCTTGCCCTTATCATCTTTTCCGTCCCAGTTCAGGGAGTAATTTCCAGCCTCAGAAGGAGCGTTAAGCAGAGTTCTGATTGCCTGACCTTTCATGTTATAAACCTTCAGAGTAACATTGGCAGCCGGCTGACTAATGCTGAAAGGAATACTGGTTTGCGGATTGAATGGATTCGGGTAGTTCTGGCTCAGCAGGTTGCTGGCAGGTATCTGCTGGGGATCACTATCATTAGTGCTGGGGGTGAGGGTAACAGGAATGGTTTTACCATCCCAGCTATCAGATGTGATCACGATATTGCAGGAATGCACAGCTTCTTCAATGTCACTGGTATCAAAATTAACAATGATTTCCTGTGACTGGTTGGGAAAAATTGTGCCTGATGACATATTGAGATTTATCCAGCGCAAAGGATAATCCATCATGATCTCGCCATCAACCAGATGAGGGTCATTACCATAGCCATCTCCGCCAATTGTATAATTAATGGTCAAGTCACCGGCAAATTCTGTGCTCAATGTCACTTCTACTGCGGCTGATGCAGCTTCGCCTACATGCAGGTATCCCCAGTCATTAACTGATGCACCATGCCAGTTTACATAAGCACCTTGTCCCGTTGTACCATCCCAGGGCATATCTCCACCGGAACCACCTATAAAGCTGCTGGCACTATTAACCGTTACACCTAAGGGGAAGTCTAACCAGAGATCAGAAATCCATTCAGCGTCTGCGGCTCCATTATAAGCCGTAAAAGTCCAGGTGGTAGTTTCACCAGGTGTGAATCCTTCTGTATCACAAGTCATGAAAGAGCCTGTGATATCTCTGGTTGGGTGAGTTTCATCTGTTCTGATATAAAAATTAACCGGTACATCCCCAATGTTTGTTATTTCAAATGAAGTGCTGCCGGTATTACCCCAGATAAGTTCATAATCAATAGATTCTGGATTAACTGCAAAAGTATTTGCCTGATAGGCAGTGAGCACAATTAACTGGCTCCAGGAATCTTCATCACTTGAAATATTGGCATTAAGAGAGAAAGTATAAAAATCAGGGACATTTTCGCTGATACTGATCGTGAAGGCATCTGGTATGGTTACCATGCCATTTGCTAATACCAGATCACATGAACCTGTATCATTCACAAGCTCTATATACTGGTCATTTTCGGTGATTACCACATCAATATTATTAGCAGTATCTGCTCCAATATTTTCCAGAGTGATAGTGATAACAGCTTCTTCGCCAGCTTCTATGAAGCTGTCACCGCCGGCAACAGCACTATAATCAACGATAGTGAGGAAGGGACCATCCGGAGGGATCGGAGGGCTGGTGAAGAGGATAGCCATCTGGTTTTCCAGAGGCTTGGCTGCATTGGAATATGTATTATTATAGGTGTATTGCAGACCGATAGTTCCTGTGGGGTCTTCCAGTCCTACTGTACAATATTGACCATGATCTGCCCGATATGTGCCAGCGTTATTATTGTTTATTGTCTTATACTGCATCTTAATTTCACTGTCACCGGATGTAGTGGGATAGAAATTTGGATCATAAAGGATCATCTGGAAAGTTTCTTCTGAGCTGGTTGCTTCATTATGCATATAATCCCATTCAATCACATAGTAGTGCTGGGCTGCGTCATAATAGGTATAAACATGACCTCCGCTGTTTATAAGATCATCCCAGAAAGCTGCAATAATCGGGCTGGGACCATGTGGACCCGGGACTGTCCAATTCATAAATGATTTCACCTCTGTTCCACCTGGGCTGATCCAACCGGCAGTAGCCACTGTGAACATATCATATTCTTCACCATAAAATACAAATGTGAAATCGGCAGGGAAATCAATATTTTCAATATCGCAATCATCCTGAGGAACATTGGTAACATATAAACCAGTATCATCACCAATATCATTGATCTCTATCCAGTCATATTCCGGGCATTTATCATAATCACTATCTTCATCATCATAGCAGTAATAGCCATAATCATCGGGACCCAGAGGATCAGATACAGTTACTATGCCTACTTCTATCATAAAAGCTGCCATGGCATCATAGCCGTTTGCATTTGTGAAATGAATGCTTACAGGTATTTGTGAACCCGGCAGGATAGCACTGCTGGCTGTGATTTCATAGCGGTCATTGTAGTTGTTTACGTCATCTCCAGGCATCACGGAACCAAAATCTGCCAGACTGTCAATAATCGTGATACGGCGATTCAGGCATTCCAGTTCTCCGGTTACATTCATAGCAGTTATTTCACCCAGATTGGTAATATCAAAATATATTTCGCGGGTTTCACCGGGATCAATCACACCGTTTGCATCTACTACTGTGTAATCAGTGATTTCCAGCACAGCACCTTCTATAGACAAAAATATTGGAGCTATCCAGGTTCCCTGATCACTATCAAGGGTAAGATTCAATTGAATAGTCATGCTTCCCAGTGCAGCTGGATCAATTGATATTGTCAGGTCATTGTTATTCACAGATTCTCCTACTGCGATGTCGTCTAATTGAGTTGTGGCAGAGGTGACTGTCACCAGATCATTAAATGATTCCAGGCTGGCTTCTACAGAAGTGGCAGGATTAGTGCCATAGTTATTTATTGTTAATTCCAGGATGATGTTTTCACCAGGATTAGCTATGCCATCTCCACCGTCATCATTTAAAACCAGATTCTCAATATCAAGATAGATATCTGCCAGTTCTACGGTGAATTCTTCTTCAAAGATCAGGCAGTTATGAGAGGAAACTGTTAATTCATAATCTTCACCAATTTCTGTATCCTGAACATCAAGATAATATACACCATTAATATCAGTAAAACCGGTTTGATAATAGTCATTACCACGGGCAGTAACCCAGGCACCCTGCAACGGTGTTCCGGCAGGATCAAGGACAACTATCTGCATATAATTTGTACCGGCGGCTACTTCATCTTCATAAAACACGGTCATTTGCTGAGGTACTCCAGTCCATAATTGCACGGAAGGGTCACCCATCAGGTTGTTCCAGTGAGAGAAGATGTCCACATAATTACTGGGATTTTGCGGATATTGCGTATAAAGATTAAGTTTACCACGCACTAAAGCTCCACCAGGATTAAAGATGTGATCGATAAAGATACCATAGTATATTCCGGAAGTTACGCTGTTATTAAAGCAGGTATGCGTCCCGGATGTTGCGGTGCCGTAAGCAGCGATAGCGCCTTTAGGAACTGTTGCTGAACCTGCTTTGGCAAAAACTTCGCTATTTGCTGTGCCGTCAAAACTTCCCGTTGAACAGGTGAGAATGCAGCCCAAAGGCAGCATCCAGCCATTTGTGAGAGCATTAATATCTCCGGTATCCCAGCCGCTCATGCCTATATAACCACGGTAGCAGACAAATGAGCCACCCTGGTTGATGCCATTGGATAAGCCCGTATCCCAGTTACTGGTATAGGTCTCATTAAAAGTAAAATCATCATTATAATTCTGAATATAGGTTTTTACTGCTTTACAGGTAGAAACGGTAGATGGACCTGAGTGAGATGGGTCTCCTACTAAAATTGCCCGCTCAAACCAGTCTGTATTTCCCATATAAGGATCACGTTCATAGTTGATAGATTTAGCGATCATGGTCTGCAATTCACTTACACTGTTCACAGATAAACGCCCCACCAGCACATCAGCCAGCACATCATTACCAGCAAGCTGTGAATAAGGCTGATCTCCAATTCCACTATACCAGCTCCAGGTCTCCGTCCAGGACGGTATGGCAACACTGCCATTGGCATCTCCCACCAGCACTACAAATTCAGGAGGATTTGTCCAGTCATCATAAGCGTCCTGAATATAATTCTTGATAGATGTATTTGAAGTTCCGGTTTCCCCTGTATGGGCGGCACTCACGTCATACCCTTTCTTATCTTTCCAGTCCAGCAGGTATTCCAGACTATTTTCCACGGTTGTATTATCAGGATAAATAAATAATATTGCCGGTCTTTGATAATCTTCCCGCAAATTTGCCACTTCGGCATAATTCAATACCTGTGATTGATAAATATTAGTGAAAGCACGGGAGCGTGGACGGTCTGCTGTTTTGGCATTGATCCCGCCTCTGCCGGAAGTTTCTACTTCTACAATTATATTTTCATGGATGGTCAGTTCGCGTTTGGCTGCGTTATACTGGAACGGGCAAAATGTGACTTTCACCAGACGCAGGTCTCGCATAATTGCCGGTTCGCCTAATTCAGCTAAAGCAGCCGGATAGATTCCACCGGTCTGATAATATTCTGCATTAATGCTAAATGTCTCTCTTATGGGTTCACTCTCAGTGAGCAGCTCTTCCTGCGGATATACCGTGATATCTTTGATAATACGGGAACTTGATGATGTGATAGTCAAAGTAGCAGTTCCTTCATCTGGGATTGCTATCAACCGCGTAAATACCGGCAGATCCGGCATACCTATTTCCAGAATCTTTCCTTCTTCAGGGTAACTTATCTGTGAGTAACTGTTACCAGATTTGACAATCTGCTCTAACTGGTAACCATCCAGATTAAATTCCAGGGAGATATTTCCCCGCTCAGGCTGAGTATATTTTACCAGCTCTGCACCGTCATGTTCGGGTATTGTCACCCAGGCACCGAATAGTGATATGCCAATCAGCATAACTATCGCAAAAACAAAAAACTTTTTCATATTACTTCCTTTTCCTTAATATTTCTTTAAGCTACAAATATACAAGCAATTATCATGCCAATTGACCGTGATTTATGCGATTGTGATCAAAGTATCTAAAATAACGCTTTTTTATTTCTTCCGGGGAGGCAAAGGAAAAAATCTGCTGGTTCGCTTTTTATACTCCTGAAAATCGGAACGCTGGGCATATTTCTTCTCCAATAATGGAACTCCGCTCACGAATAGCAGCAGAAATGTTATAAATACCGGACTGATCAATACTTTCCAGCTCTGATCAGCACCAAAAGCTATGATTGCCAGTCCCCACCACATTTTTGCTTCACCAAAATAATTGGGATGACGTGTCCAGCTCCACAGTCCTTTGGTCATTAATTTCCCTTTATTTGCCGGATTCCGGATAAATGCCTTTAACTGGGCATCTCCCACTACTTCAAAGATAAAACCTGCTATCCAGACTGCTATCCCCAGATAATCTGTCCATTTAAGGCTAGCATCCGCAGAAGAATTTACTATAAGCATAGGCAGCGCTACCACAAATAGAAATATCCCCTGCAAGATAAAAACATCTGTGTATGCCCGGAACGCCTGCCACTTGCCCCATCTAAGACGCATCGCCTGATATCGAAAATCCTCGCCTTTGTTCCAGTTCCTCAGGCTGATATAAAAAAATAAACGAAATCCCCAGATAGTTACCAAAGCTGTAACTATTAATTGACGGTGTGTATATAAAGCACTTGAAAATAAAGATACATAGGCAACTAAAACGAATCCTAATCCCCAAAAAATGTCTGCTATGGAATTATCCTTCTTTAGCTGGGCGATTACCCAGCCAATGGACATATATGCTAATAAAGCTATTATTGCTGTTTTATAACAACACATTATTTCTCCTTTTCCACTAATAAACCCACCGCACAGGCTCCGGGTCCATTATGGACGCCCACTACAGGGCTGATTTCCATTATATATAGAGGTTTTTTATTTAATAATTTTTCCAGTTGAACGGCATATTTCTCTGCTCTGTCAGGATTTTGAGCGTGAACTATGGCATAATTCCATAACCTGCCGGCACTGCTTTTTTCCTGAACCAGTTTAATGATCTTCTTCATATTTGCCTGCCGCGAAAATGATTTGCCCCAGGCGATTCCCTTGCCGCTACTATCTACAGAGACGATTGGTTTCAGATTTAAGAACCGGGCAATTTTACCCTTCAAAGGGCTTACGCGTCCTCCTCTCACCATATAACTTAAAGAATGTATATCTGTAAATATCCAGCAACCTTCACGCCAGGATGGGATTTGATCGATTATCCCGGAATAAGGAATGCCTGCTTCTATTGCTGCTGCCACCCTAAGTACCAGTAAACCTTCACTTACCGATAAATGCCGCGAATCAAATACCGATATTGCCTGCTTCTCACTTATTGACTGCTGCATCAGATTATAAATTCCTGATAATTGACTTGATATGGATATACAGATTACTTCAGAATAATGCGATCGCACAAAATCAATACTGGCACTAACCTGGGCCGGGTCCGGCTGGGAGCTGTGAGGAAAGTCGCCTCCACTTTCTATTTTTTTATAAAAGGCTGGCGGATCAATAGTTACTTTATCCAGATAAATATCTTCACCAAAGATCAGCTTGATCGGTATGGTATTGATCTGGTATTTTTCCTTCAGTTCCAGAGGAAAATCAGCAGCACTATCTGTGACTAATCCTATCTTATATTTTCGCCTTTCCTGGATTTCATGCTGCCAATGCATATCGTCAACTTTTACGCTGCTGATATTTGCTGCCTGAGATAAGTAATGAAATACCTCCGTTGGTGCATTGCTGTGTAAATGCATATGAAGCATCTTCCTGCCTCCAGCGATTACCACCGAATCTCCATACCTGGATATTTTGTTCACAATCTCTGACGGCTCTTCAGTTAAATCAGACAGCAATGTTTCGCAGCAGTATCTATATTGCCCTAAATTTTCTGACTCATGATGTTCTAAATGAGCTACCTGTTGCTGCATTTCTGCCATTTCCAGCTTACCAGTCTTCAAATAATGAATTATGCCTTCTAAAAATAATACGAATCCCATTCCTCCAGCGTCAACAACTCCAGCTTTTTTAAGAATCGCCAGCCGGGCAGGTGTTTTTGCCAATGATTCGCGAGCTTTAAGAAGCGATTGCTCCAGGACATGTGCCATATCAAGGCTTTTCTGTGATAGATTGTGCAGGCTTTCTACCCATTCTCTTATCACTGTGATCATTGTCCCTTCTACCGGATTCAGCAGCGATTTATACATATAGCCTACAGCTCGTTGCAATGCCTGAGAAAATGTCCTTATCGTTTGACGTCTCTCTGATTCAAGTTCCTCACTTATACCATATAGAAATTGGGAAAATATGATGCCGGAATTGCCCCTCGCCATTGCTAAAGCGGTTTCTGCCATATTCCTCACTGTTGCTTTCAGACTGAGATCAAATTCACTCACACTTATGATGTTTTTCAAAGTCGCTGCCAGATTGGCTCCTGTATCTGCATCTGCTACCGGAAACACATTGATCTCATTCAAATATTCACGCTGGGATAGCACTCTGTGACTACCGGCTAAAAATGCCCTATATAAACGCCTGCCATCTATATATTTTATCAATATCTACTCCCATATCTGCGGAATTTCCTTCAACTTATCTACTTCATAACCCAATTCTCTCATTCGGGTTAATATCTGTCCATATTTTTCGCTCTCTATCTCCGGACTACGACTCATTATCCAGGCATATTTCTTATTTGGTACACCGATCACGGTGGTCTCATAGTCATCATCTAGCCAGATTATCAGATAGGGAAATTTAAATAAACCCAAAAACTTTACGCGCCACTCGGAATTGGATTCCCGGTTATATATTGTTGCTTTCGGGTGCATCACCTTCTTTTTACCCTTAGGTGAACCCTGATAAAATGTATAGGTTATATCCACATCACCCTTTTCAGTCAATTGATAGGACTCGATGGAATTTACCGCGTTCTTCTCGATCGAATTTGGTAAAATTGATATCACATACCAGTCCCCCATAAATTTCTCCAGATTTACTCCAGCAACCGTTTGATCGCTGTGATCATTTCTGCAACCCGATAAAACCAGTAATAATGCCAGGATAATTAATATTCTCATTTTTAGCTCCTTTTTTCTGCTGCTGCTAAGACTCTATTAAATAACTGCTCCAGATTCTTCTGGTTAAAACTGTTCACCAGCCAGCCCGGCATCCAGCCTGCCGGATCAAGATATAATCGATATACATTCTCATACACACCGTCTTCTACTTCTCGAATCATCCATAACCCCGCCCCATTTGCGATATAGATCGGATTATTATTCAACTCCTCTTTAGCCTTTATAAATCCGGAATATTTCCCGTCCGGCTCCAGTAAAGTCCAGTGCAGGTTCATTGCCCCCGCTTTCAAGCTCTGCTCATATGCCGTTAAATCAAAACTAAAAAGGTAATGCCGGTTCGATACCAGAGGCAGACGCGCAAATTGATAACCGATTATCTGCTCAGGGTCACGCTCTACTTCTTCTGCTTCCAGTAGATCATTATCTGCCAGTACTTCCGGGTAACTGGCTACGTCTAAGAGCACCGCAAATACCTGACCAGGCGAAACTTTCACTTCCCTGCTGATCTCCAGAGCATACAAATCAAATCCCCGCAGCGGCTTTCTACGGAATTGCGTTTCAGCATCATCTTTGATCACTTTCCAATCTTCATTATTTTTTAATTGTTCCAATATATCAGCAGACTGACTGACGCCAGATAGAAAAAGCACACTTATCATGCTCAATATGAATATTACAGTCTTCATTTTATCTCCCTGTATTTTTTATATAGTATAATGGAAAATCAAATAAAGAAAAATCTTTGTAATTTATCAGATAAATCTATTAATCCAATTTATTCCCTTCATGCAAGGTTGTGGCTTCTTCCACTTCCCATAGTACAAGAGTTCTATTATTATATTTCACTTTTCAACCGCTCAAAATATTAGTCCAGGTGTTTCATATTACCAGTTTTCCACCAAAGAATGTCCCTTGATGCCTAAATGTCATGTTTTATATGAAGTTAACTAATTTATTTTTACTCCAAATAACCCCAAGTACCCTCCGAGTGGCTTCCCTGTGGGTTACAAGTGTTTCATTTCCTGAATTCGCTCCTTTCTTTATCGTTATTGTTAACTTATATTATTACAACGTATCTATAGATAGTTGCTGAAACATACTTCCAGAGTTTCTGGATGACATAAAAAAAAGGATCAGGTAATAATACCTGATCCTTTTATTATTTATTTAGATTATCTTACTTAAGTAAGACCATTTTTCTTGTCTGGCTCGTTGTGCCGGTAGATAATTTATAGAAATATACTCCACTGCCCACCTGCCTGCCATTATTATCACTGCCATACCAGACCAGGGAATGATTTCCTGCCGGCATGTAACTGTCACTTAGAGTTTTCACAAGCTGTCCCTTCAAATTATACACTGAAAGGTTTACATTAGCATTATCTGGCAACATGAACTTGATCTCTGTTTCAGGATTAAAGGGATTGGGATAGTTTCCTGAAAGTTCAACTGCCTCTGGCAGTTCCTCATCGTTGTCATTATTGAAACTTACATCAAAAACCACATTTACTATCTTGGTATCCCAGCTGTCACAGGTGATTACGATATCGCAGGTATGAATGCCTTCCTCTATATCATTAGTATCATAGTTTATTGTTATTTCTAAATCTTCGCCGTCTTCTATAGTGCCCGAAGAAGTATCAAGATTTATCCATCTCAAGGGATAAAGCATATTGATCTCTCCCGTTACGTTATGAGGCTCCTCTCCAAAACCATCTCCGCCTATCTCCCAGCCAAAGGTCATATCTCCGGCAAACTCTGTGCTTAACAGCACATCTACTTCCCAGACACCTACCTCGGCATCATGCAATACTCCCCAGTCATAAGGTGTCAGTCCATGCCAGTTTACATAAGCACCCGATCCGGTTGTACCATCCCAGATCATATCTCCACCCGAACCGCCAACTACATCACTGGCATCAAGCACGGTAACTCCCAGCGGGAAATCTAACCAGACATCAGAGACCCATTCGCCATCTGGCGCAGCATTCAGCACTGAGAATGTCCAGGTTGCCTCTTCTCCGGGGGTGAATGAATCTGTATCACAGGTGATCACAGAACCGCTAATATCACGACCCATTGGAGTAGTCTCATCTGTTCGGATATAAAAATTAACCGGCAGATCACCAATATTGCTCAAAGTAAATGTCTGACTGCCTGTTTGTTGTGGTTCCAGGTGATAATAAATGCTATCCTGATCCACTGCAAAAGTGTTTGGCAGATACGCTGTAAAGGGAAGCATCCAGTTCCAGCTGTCTTCATCGCAGCTTATGATGGCTTCTATATAGAACACATAGAAATCTGGAACACTCTCCGATACTTCAAAAGTAAACTCATCTTCCAGAGTTCCAAAACCATTTGGTGCTATCATGCCATAACTTCCACTGCTTTCTACCACTGTCACATAGGGATCATTTATAGAAATCTCTACATTAATGTTTGAGGCAGAATCTCCACCCATATTTTCCAGTACCATAGAAAGAACCGCAGTTTCTCCAGATTCGATAAAGGCATCATCCCCAGAATAGGCGTAGTAATTATTAACGCTCAGGAAAGGTCCATCCGGCGGGATTGGCGGAGGTGTGAAAAGTATTGCCATCTCATCCTGCAAAGCCTTACAAGCCTCAGGATAGCTGTTATTAAAGGTATATTGCAAGCCGATCTGCGAATCTTCATTTTCCAGCCCTACTGTAGCATACTGACCATGATTACTGGGATATGAACCAGCATTATCATTATTAACTTCCATATACTGGAACTTTATTTCACTGTCACCTGTTGTGGTGGGATAGAAGACAGGATCATAAAGGATCATTTCAAAAGTGTCAGGTGAACTAGTATCACCATTGATAATACGTGACCATTCTACCACCAGATAGTGCAGGTCTTCATCATAATACCAGAATACTTCATTAGCCTGAGCATTCAAATCATCCCAGAAAAGGGCGATCATCGGGCTAGGTCCCTGCGGTCCCGGTATCTGATAGTTCATAAAATTAGCTGTTTCATGGTAGCCTGGAGCAACCCAGCCATTTGTGCACACTGTTAACAAATCATATTCTTCACCATAAAATACGAATGAAAAGTCTTCTGGAAGTTCCAGATGGGAATAGATTCCCTCACCTCCTCCATGACCAGTGTCAACGTCATTTATCCAGGTAAGTTGTGAGCCATCTCCATCATAATAGGGGTCTATTTCCACCCAGTCATAAGTCGGGCATTTATCATAATCCACATCGCCATCATCATAACACCAGTAACCATATTCATCTGGTCCAAAGGGATCAGTAACTCCTGCTTCACCAATCGGAACATTCATGGTCACAAATCCATCATAACCATCAGCATTTGTAAGATGAATGATAAAGGGAATATAAGTCCCCGGCAGGATAGCATTGCTGGCTGTTATCGTAAAACGGTTCGTAGAATTATTTCCACTGCCTCCGCCTGATATATTGCCAAAGCTGCCAGTATCGTCTGTGATAGTTATACGCTGATTATTACATGTAAGTAATCCACTCACATCGCTGGCTGTCATATTGCCATTATTGGTCAAAGTAAAATAGATGTCTTCTGTCTCTCCCGGATCAATTATACCATTTCCGGCTATAGTATAAGCGCTGGCATAAAGACTGGGTGCTTCAATGGGAACCATCAGCCAGGTATCCCATTCATTATCATCACTATCGGTGATGGTAATATCCATTCTCACATCGATTCCACCCTGAATAGCTGCTGAGGTTTCTATTCCAAATCCAGTTGCGGAACTGGCTGTTGCTCCGGCTGCTATATCACCAAAACTTACTTCATCTCCAGTGATCGTGATCATATCATTATTGCATTCCACGCTGGCGATTACGCCGCTTAATGCCATGCTGCCACTGTTTTCCAGAGTCAGCATTATTTCTACGCTCTCATCAGGATTTACATTCCCATTATTGTTTCCAGCGGCATCATCATAGCTTACTTCACTGATATCTACAAAATAATCTACCTGTTCAATGGATATTTCTTCTATGATCGGAATATGATCATGCTTGGTTACTACTAAAGTATAATCGCCATTCTCTGCACCTTCCACGCCCAAAAGTACAACGCCGCTGGCATTGCAGAATCCGGTTTCTTTATAATCCAGGTCTTCAGATGTCAATGTTACCCAGGCACCTTCTGCCGGGTTGCCTATGGAATCAGTTACTGCTATCTGATAATAATTAGCACCTTCCGGTATTACGTCTTCATATATGGCACTCATCTGCTGTGGTACTCGCGTCCAAAGTTCCACACAAGCTTCGCCCATCATTGTATTCCAGACGGAAAATGTGTTCACATAACCGCTGGGATTCTGCGGGAAGGTTAACCATAAATAATATTTTCCCTGTAATACAGCGCCACCGATCTGATAAATATCATCTCGGAATATCCCGCCCCAGGTGCCCAGAGCAAAGGCATTGTTGAAAGGGGTATGCGTGCCGGAAGTGGCTGTACCCACAGCTCCAATTCCACCACTTGGCAAAGTTAATGAACCCATCTGAGTAAATTGTTCCGCCTTGCCCAGTCCACTTGCCCAGTTATTTGACCCGCAGGTGGGAATTATCGCAAAGGGCATCATATAACCATTACTGGTAGAACCCGGGTTCCAGCCGGAAGTACCCAGATAACCGCGATAACCAAAAAATGATACACCCAGGTTAATGGCATTATTCATTTGAGTTGCAAAGTTTGGAGCATATACTTCTACAAAATTATCATCTCCCCAGAAATTTCCGGGATGATCAAGCATCAGCTCTTTAGCTGCCTGACACACTGTGATTGTAGAATATCCCGAATGCGCAGGGTCTCCTGTCAAAAGAGCACGACTATACCACGATGTGTTGCCTATATAGGGGTCCTGCTCATAATGGAAAATCTTATTGAGCTGTACCTGAAATGTGCTTATGGTACTAAAGGTGATCCTGCCCATTACCAGGTCTCCCAATACGTCGTTGCCTTCTAACTGGCAATATTGATGATCACCTTCTCCTGATGAATACCAGGTTGGAATAGTAAATGTGCCTGCGGCATCTCCGATCAAGGTCACATACTCCGGTGGATTCTCCCAATCGTCATAAGCATCCTGAATGTAATTCTTTATTGAATTTGTGGTTGTTCCTGTCTCACTGGTAGTGGCTACAAATACATTATAACCCTTCTGGGTACGCCATTCCACCAGGTAATTTAAATATAATAATACATCATCATCGTCATTGCAAATATATAATATTGTCGGCACCTGAAAATCATCACGGGTGGATACCAGATCATAATTTAAAGTATTAGCTTCATACATTTTTTCAAATGCCCGTGATACCTTGCTCTCACGGTACTTGGCGTTGATTCCGCCTCTACCGCTTACCGTTACTTCTACTTGTATATTGCTGTAAATTGTCAAACTCCGCTCGGCTGCATTATACTGGAAAGGTGAAAATGTTACCGGCACCATACGGAAATCACGCATGATCGCCGGCTCGCCTATCCAGGCAATGGCTTCGGGATATACTCCCTTACTGTTGTAAAAATCTTCATTAATTGCAAACTTATTATCATTATTTTCATTATCATGATGCATTTCTTCCTCTGGATAGATCAATACATCATAGAGCACTGTTTTATTAAAACTTACTATATTCAGGGTGGCATCTCCCTGATCTGGGATGATCAATGCTTTAGTGAATACTGGCAAGTCCGGCATGCCGGTCTCTAATAGATCACCTGACTCAGGATGCGTGATCAAGGTGTAATCTGTTCCATCATGGTTCTTGCTGCTGATCTCATAACCATCTAAATTGAATTCAATTGACGCAGCGCTGCGACCCTGCTGCGCGCAGGTATAAAAACTATCCGCATTGCTGCCATTTACTTCTACCCAGGAGGCTGACAACAGCCAGGTTGCCAGAAAAATTGAAACTACAAATAAAACTCTTTTCATTGTTACTTCCTTCATATTATTTTTTCATTACTGCTAATTTATTTCTTATATGGTTAATTATTATTCACGGTTTACTGAATCGCTGACATAGTATGATTGGAACCCCTTCCCCATCAAAGTTTATACACTTTTTACTGTTCATCGGACTCCCGTTTCTTCTTTCTTTTAATTAAATGACTATCCGGCTGTCTCCGTAAAACTTGACAATAAGATTACTCGGTGGAAATTTGCTATCAAATATTCAATGGAGGTCTATTAATGAAACATTATGAAACGATAAGTTTCTTTGAATTTCAGAAGCAAT